>CAWERM010000056.1:0-6223 GCA_963810995.1 uncultured Acidobacteriaceae bacterium
CGCTGGGTGCCCCATTCATCGCGCCATTGTCTTATGCGATGGGTGGGAGGACTCCCATATTTTCACCCAGAGACGCACAGTTTACTTCGCGTCGCGCTCGATGGCTTTCAGCACTACGCCCTTCATCAGCAGTTCCGGAAGCACATCCGCCACGCCACCTGCTGCCGCTGGATACACCACATACGTCGGTACGCTCGACCGTCCCAGAGAAGCCAGCTTCTGTGTAATCACAGGATCGCTGTTGGTCCAGTCGGCCATTAGCAGCGCAAAATTATGCGCGCGCAAGGATGATTCAACATCCGCCGATTTCAACACCAGCCGCTCGTTCACCTGGCAACTCAAACACCACGCTGCTGTAAAGTCGATGAACACCGGATGCCCAGCCGCGCGCGCCGCATCCAGCGCCTGCTCAGAATACGGCTGCCAAACTAACTCTGCGCCATTCGTCACCGCTGCGTTCGTCTGCCCCATCCCAGTCTGTGCAACCGCACCGGCCTGCGTCGCATCCCGCGTCTGCGAGAGTGGAATCGCCACTCCCAACGCGATCAGCACCACGGCAGCAATCGTGCTGCCCCACTTTGCCGGCCATCGGCCCAGCGCCCATCCCGCAATCGCCAGCAGGAGGAAACAACTCAGCAGCAATGCCACCTGGTTCACGCCGACGCCCGCAGCATACAACTGCCCATATACCCATGCCAGCCATATTGCAGTGGCAAAAAAGATTGCAGCCGTAATGTGTTTGAAGACCTCCATCCACGCACCCGGCTTTGGCAGCAAGCGCACCCACGCCGGCTGCCAACTCAGCAAGAGATACGGCGCGGCCAATCCCAGCGCAAGCGAGGTGAACACGGCGAAGACGGTCCCTGCGGATTGGGTCAGCGCAAACCCGATCGCCGCGCCCATAAATGGTGCGGCACATGGAGTCGCCACGATCGTGGCCAGCACTCCGGTAAAGAAGCTGCCCGCGTAGCCCTGTTTCTGCGCAAGCTCTCCGCCCACGCTCGTCAGCGAGAGGCCAATCTCAAACTGGCCCGCCAGCGAGAGCGCCAGCAGAAAGATCAACGACGCAAGCAGCGCGATAAACACCGGCGACTGCAGTTGGAATCCCCATCCTACATGGCTGCCCGTGGCGCGCAGAACCAGCAGCGCAGCCACAATGCCCCAGAACGAGAGCAAAATTCCCAGCGCGTAGAGTAGACCATGGCGCAGCAGATGCGCCCCGTTCGAGCCGGCCGTCTGCACCAGCGTAAGCCCCTTCAGAAACAGGACAGGGAAAACGCACGGCATCAGGTTCAACAGGATGCCGCCCACAAACGCCAGTCCAATCGCGCCCAGCGCCGTGCTTGCATCGGCATTGCCTCGCTCAGGAGTAACTTCGCCCGGCAGCACCGGCGCGCTCACCTCGTACGCCTCCGTATCGGATAGCTTGAAGACTCCATGCAGCGTTGCGGGGAGGGTCGCAGCGTCGGGCGAACGCTGCACAACCAGACGCACGCCATCGCGCTGCGCTTCGATCTTCTGCGCCGCTGCGTTCACCATCGCATCGGGTGGCTGCACCTCGTTCGCAGTCGCCTCAGCGGGATAGGGATAGAACTCCGCGTGCTCCTCACGCTTGTCATCGATCAACGTCAGTGCAAACTGCTGCGCGCCTCCAGTGACGGTAAACTTCGCGCCCTCCGGCAGCGGCTTCGGGAT
The DNA here is from genome assembly GCA_963810995.1 of uncultured Acidobacteriaceae bacterium. GTDB lineage: Bacteria > Acidobacteriota > Terriglobia > Terriglobales > Acidobacteriaceae > Edaphobacter. The sequence goes on from CAWERM010000056.1 coordinate 1,696, forward strand.
CAAGCTCAATGCCTCGCCCAGTGCGCCAACCAGCGGCCCCTGCTTCGCTCCAGGCTGCACCGTCAGATTGATTCCCAAATGCGCTTTGCCCGGAATGCACACCTGCGCGCACACCAGCCAGCTCACCTGCGCATCCAGATGCACTGGCCCAGGATTCATCGTCGCAGCAGCCGCAATTGTCACCGGAAACGCAACCTCATCCTCATAGCCAAAATCCATCAGAGGGCCAAGCGGCAGCCGTTTCGGGATAGGGAACTGCATCGCTCCTGCGGTAATCCCCGCAGGCAGCGTCCACCCGATCTTCGGCGGTTCGCCGGAATCGCCTGGATTGATCCAGTACACATGCCAGCCTCTGTCGAGCGTTAGCGCCAGGCCTACAAGCTGGGTTCCGCCAGGCGCAATCGCTGGACTCAACGCCACCAGCTCTGCCGTCAGATGCTGCGCCTTCACAGGTCCGGGGCCACCGTCGCCAACCACGGCAATCTGCGCGCGCGCATTCACTCCGGCAGTTACACCGAAGATCGCCAGCGCCAACGCAAATATCATCTTCCGAATCTTCACACCCTCGATTGTATTTCCTTGTCCCTGCCAGTGGACTGGGTTCGACATTACTTCCAGCCTCTTCGCCGTCTTGTCGGTCGCCGTAACCCCGGCGGTTGACATTCGCGCCAGCCGCCACGAAGATTTAGACCTGCCCTGGAGGGGCCGAGATGAAGCGCCTTTTTCTATCCGCCGCAACCCTGTTCCTCACCGTTACAATCCTCAACGCGCAGACTAAAATGCCGCCCTACACCGCGCTCTACGTCTTCGGCGACAGTTACTCCGACTCTGGCTCCGGCTATATCGACACCAACGGCCTCACCGCCGTCGCCTACCTCGCGCAGCAGCTTCATATTCCCTTCACCTGGTACGGCGACCCCAAGTACTCCAAAACCCAGGGCCTCAACTTCGCCATCAGTGGAGCAGGCAGCGGCGCGGGCAATGGCCGCCGCTATCCCACCGGCGAGATGCTGGGCATCGGAATGAAGAATCAGGTCGATCAGTTCGTTGCCTTCAGCAAAACCAATGACATCCCAAAGATCGATCCCGCAAATACCATGTTCTTCTTTGCCGGAGGACTGAACGACCGCGGCAAACCCGAGGGCTACACGCGCACCAACATCGAAGCCGAGATCGACGAGCTGTACGACATTGGGGCCCGCCGCTTTATGGTCGCCCTGCTGCCCACAAAAATCCCGCAGTTCGCCACCGCGGGAACCATGTTCAACCTCGACCTCGCCAAAATCCCCTCCGAAGAGCGGGCAAGACACCACGACATTCGCATCGCCTTCTCCAACTGGGGCCCCTTCTTCGATGAGGTCATGAACAACCCCGCCCAATACGGCATCACCGATATCACCCATCCCTGCGCGGGCCGTAACATACACCACGAAGACACCACTCCCTGCGCATCGCCCGATACCCACTTCTTCTACCACGAAGGCCATCCGTCCATGGCCGTCCATAAAGCCGTCGGCGACATGCTCTACCACGAAGCCCTCACCAAGGCCCCGTAAATACATCGCGCATCAGCCACCACCAGCAGCCTACATCCGGTTTCTCCGGTGCTCCACCATGATGCACCGGTCCATCACTACGCGGATTCCACCTTCTTCCGCACGCTGCGCCGCTTCAAGGTTCACAATCCCTAACTGCACCCACAGGTTCTTCAGCCCAAGCGTCAGCATCTCGTCCACAATCGCGGGAATCTGCGACGGCACGCGAAACACGTTCACCACATCCGGCTTCACCGGCAGTTCCGCCAGCGATGCGTAGCTGCGTTCGCCAAGCACCGTCTCCACGCCCGGGTTCACCGGAACAATCTTGTACCCGTGCTGCTGCATGTAGGCCGAAACATAGTGGCTGGGCTTCGCCTGATTCGCCGACAACCCGACTACGGCAATCGTCCGCGTCTCGCCATTGCCCAACATCATTTCAATCGCATCCGGTTCGTTCATCCCACCCTCCGTCGCTCACAATCAGCGATCGAACATACCTCGACCCCTAAACCGAGTCGTCCTCTTCCACCGAGGCAGGGATATTCCCCTCGCGCCTCATGCGCAGATAGCCGCGGATAAACGGCTCCAGATCGCCATCCAGTACGCGGTCCACGTCGCCAACCTCCACGCGCGTGCGCAAGTCCTTCGCCATGCGATAGGGCTGCAATACATAACTGCGAATCTGCGATCCGAATCCAATCTCCAGCTTGGAGTCCTCAATCTTGCGCGTCGCCGCCTTCTTCTTGTCCAACTCGTACTCATACAGCTTCGAGCGCATCATCTTCATAGCGCGATCTTTGTTCTTGTGCTGCGAGCGCTCATTCTGACAGCCAGTCACCAGCCCCGTCGGGATGTGCGTAATGCGCACCGCGGAGTCGGTGGTGTTCACATGCTGCCCGCCCTTGCCACCGGAGCGATACGTATCGATGCGCAGGTCCTCCAGTTTGATGTCGATCACAATCGTGTCGTCGATCTCCGGACTCACAAAGACGCTGGCGAAGCTGGTATGCCGTCGCTTGGCGGAATCGAACGGCGAAATGCGCACCAGCCGATGCACGCCCGTCTCGCCCGTCAACATGCCATAGGCAAAGTCGCCGCTGATGGTGAAGGTCGCCGACTTGATGCCCGCCTCGTCGCCGTCCTGAATCTCGTTGATCTCCGTGCGGAAGCCCTGCCGCTCCGCCCAACGCAGATACATGCGCATCAGCATCTCGGCCCAGTCCTGGCTCTCCGTGCCGCCCGCGCCGGGATGCACCGTGACGATAGCATTCAGCGGATCGGTCTCTCCCGAGAGTATGGTCTTCGATTCCAGCTTCTCGGAGAACTCAATCAGCGCCGGAATCTCGCGTTCGAGATCGGGCTCCGTCGCCTCGCCTTCCTTCGCCAACTCGAAGTACGCCTCAATGTCGTTTGTGCGGCGCAACAGTTCGGCGTCATCGGTCAGCAGCGTCTCCAACCGCTTGCGCTCGCGCATCAGCGGCTGCATACGCGCCGCATCTGCCCAAACCGTAGGATCGGCAATCTTCTCTTCAAGGATGGCTAATTCGCGCTTCAGGCGGGGCGAGTCAAAGATACTCCCGCAGCTCGCGAACCCGCTCGCGCACCGGGGAGTATCGATATTCCAGATCGTCGATCATCCTGATAGTTTACGGCATTGGCTGCCATCCACAACCGCTCTCAAAGTTTGGAGATGGATAGAACTTTTTAGGTCTGTTTGCGAAGTTGTTTGAACTTAGTGACATTCCATTTGCCCAAAATACTAATCAACTCTCCCACATCATTGAATTTTTTCTGTTCGTTTGTTTCGGCATTCGTTACCTGTCCGACAATCCATAAACGGGCCATTTGCGAGTTAAGATTGTCTTTGTATTTCTCCAAGGGCCACAAATTGATTTTGGCAGTGAGTCCCTTATTGCTCTTGCGCATAGATAAGACCGATGGCATATTGCATTACCTCCTATGTGGTTTGAGAATACCTCCATTTAATTCCATGTGGATTTCAAACTACACCACTACCCGTCGGCGAGCAGTATCCTTAATCGCGCAGGTTGTGCCCCGTCGGCCCCGTCACAACCGTTGCTCCAACCCCGCTCAACCACGTTGATGAGTCGAACTCCGCCAGCGCGTGCATCGCAGACGCGCGGCGAGACTCCCCATCCACCGTGTGTTCGTCAACAATCGCACCCGCCGCATCGCTGTTGCCATCTACACCATCCGACCCAGCCGATAGTACGGCAATCGGCGCGTCGTCTGCGCGGAGTTGCGTCGCCACATACAACGCGAAGTGCTGGTTCCGTCCTCCCCTGGCTTTCGCGCCCGCTGCTTCCACGCGAACCGCAACCTCGCCCGCCGAGATCAGGCACACCCGAGCATGTCCGCGGCGCAGTTCGCGCAACCGTTTGAGCAGATAATCCTTTGCCGCGACATAGCTCCAGTCGTCGCATGTGTTGTCGATGACGGCATGGAAGCCAAGTCTCTCTGCGTGACTGCGCGCAGCCTCTGCCATCTCGTCGCTATCGAGTAGCTTGCAGGTGCGCGCGCTCAGTTCGTCTGGCTTGGGCGTCTCCGGCAACTCCGCAGACTCAAAGAATCGCCGCACCGGCGCTGAAAATTTCTCCATCAATCCGTACCGCACAAGAATCTCGCGACACTCGGCAACCGTGGTGGAATCGCCCACCGTCGGTCCGGAGCCGAGCGCGTCCAGATGCGCCGGTGGCACGTCCGATACCAGCAGCGAGAGCGTCTGCGCCGCACCCGCCGCCTGTGCCAACCGCCCGCCCTTCACCGCGGAGAAGTGCTTGCGCACGCAGTTCATCTCCACAATGGACGCGCCACTGTGTACCAGCGCGCGATGGAACGCTATCGTATCGTCGAGCAATATCGCTTCGTCCAGCGGCAACTCCATCATCGCCGATGCCCCGCCACTGAGAAGGAAGATGCACAGCGTATCGTTCGAGGAGATACTATGCACCGGCGCATCCCCGACCACA
>CAWERM010000057.1:0-11849 GCA_963810995.1 uncultured Acidobacteriaceae bacterium
ATTTTAGTTGGCCGCCTCTAAGCAGCTCCACGCCGAGCAGCCAAGTACTCCCGGTTCAACTGCACCGATTGCTCCGCCTCTCGCGAGCGTCGATCCAGATGCAGCGTCACACTCCACATGCCCCGCTCCCCTTAATCAGCCGCCGTAGAGCAATCTCCAGCGCATCGTCCAATTGCCTGCAAGTCGCAGGCTCAGGTCGAGAGGGGGGTCGACGATCTTTAAAAGGAGGGTAAATGCCAGTCCGTCTTCGGGTTGCTTGGTTGCGCGCTGGCGAATCCGGTCATCGAATAAATAGGTAGCGCCTGTTTCGTCGGACTCTTGCTTTTTGCTCACAGTTTTCCTTACAAAGCTTCCGATTCGGCAAACTCCGTTACATTCGCCGAATGCTGTTCCGACGCGTCGAACTGAAGGTCTCGGAGCTGCCGGCAGGCTCCCAACTGCTGCATCAGTTCCTCGCCCCCTCGTCTCGGCAACAATGCGTCCCCGTGTTCACCAACCCCGCTCTGCGTGGCGCGGCGCACGGTGGCGATGCGATGCGCAATCACGAACACCGTGCTCACCTTAAATTAGGTTGGCCAATGCGGCCTGCACATACGCCTCGCTCTCGGTGTCCAGCGCGGAGAGTCGCCTTATCCAGAATCAGGATCGGTGCATTTCTTCACATGGCGCGGGCAATGGCCAGACGTTGCCGCTCGCCGCCGGATAGGCGAACCCCCTTCTCGCCAATAATCTGTGTCGTAGCCGTCCTGCATGCGGACGAGGAATTCGTGCGCCATGGCCATTCGCGCCACCTCTACCACGTGGCCCGAGGGGACGTTTGGGTCTGTCCGTACGCAATGTTGTTGTGCACTATAATTTAGTTGCCGAGCATCGATCTCCTGGGTTACGTTGCCGATCTGTTCTTGCGCAGACTGGCGATGGTTTGAGTGCATCAATCAGGATGCGCCCGCCCGTCACATCGAAGAAGCGAGGAATGAGGTTGAGCAGCGTCGACTTCCCGTCTTCCGCTCGGTCCCACAATCGCGACGGCACCTCGCCGCGCTTCACGTCGAGGTCGATCCCATTCAGCACCGGCTTGATCTCGCCATCACTCTCGCAGGCAAATCCGACGTTTTCGAACTGGGATGGAATCCTTGAAGGTGTTAAAAGTGGCGCGCTTCTTTTCGCGTACATACTTCCCTGCGCGTCCATAAAGCGAAAAAGGACATCCCTTCCGCTCGCTCCTAGTGCCTGTTGAAAGCTGTTGTAAGTAGAGCGCAAATTTGCGCACGGAATCGAGGAGGCCGAAGATGTAATGATAAACAACGAGGTGAAGTCGCCCAGTGACATCGTCCCCTGCACCATTCGGTCGTGTCCCAGCAGCAGCAGCAGCGCGATCCCCACTGCGCCGATCGCGTCCATCAGCGGCGAACTGATTGCCTGCACACTGACCGATTTCAGGTTCGCGCGAAAGAGCCTCCGTGCTGCGTGGCGGAAACGGTTCATCTCCGATAGTTCCATCCCGAACGCCTTCACTACGACGTTGCCGGTGACGAACCAAGAAGGACGATCTCCGCCAGCTTGTCCTGCCCGGTGCGTGTTGTTGTCTGCTCAGTGTGGGGGTTGCGGCTAAATTTATATACCACCACCTGTAAAAAGAGCAGCAGCACCCATGAGAAGTATTCCGCCAAAGCTGATTGCAACACAGGTCATTGCGAGCAGAGTGAAGAATTGCTGCAGGAAATCGGCCATGATTGTCGACATGGCATACTGTACCCGCTCAATGTCGTTGATGATGGTGGACAGCAACATGCCTGTCGAGTGCTTCTGGAAGAATCGACCGAGCGGCGCAACACTGCATCGTACAGGTCGTTGCGCAGGTCGGTAATCATACCGAATCCCGCATAGTTCACCAGGTATACCGCGTAGTCGCAGATGGACTTCAGCAGCGCCAAGGCGATCATGCGACGCCACCACCGCCCACGCATTGTGGAAGTGGCTCGGTACAAGAAAATGCAGGTCAAACCAGCGGTTGACTACCGGAATGCGGAACAGAAGAAAGTCGGCTCCCTGTTTGTCCGGGCGGAGAACCTTGTCGAAGATGGGCTTGATCAGATACAGTCGCAGACCGGCCATCGCACCCACCACCGCCATCAGTACCACCGACACAAGCGAGTAGAGTGCGTACGGACGTGCATACCGCACCAGCCGCCACACGCGCCTCATGCGGCCCATCCCAAATTGTATTTGCCCTTCACAAGCATCCAGCCATTCTATTGATTTTTGCGGAAGATGGAGCGGTCCGGCTCAGGACAGCCCTCAACGCGGCATGTCGCGATGCACCGTCTTCGCTCGATAGCCCGCGGCTGCCAAACGTTTCTTCATCTCTTCTGGATGAACACCGACCGATGCTGTCCGCCGGTGCATCCGAAGGCCACTGTGAGATAGCTCTTCCCCTCCTCGATTAGTGCGGCAGCAGAAACTTCAAGATCTGCTCTACCTTGTCCAGAAACTCCTGGGTCTGGGGAAAATGCCGGATGAACTTTGCCACTTTGGCGTGCGCCCGGTGAGCTTACGCAACTTCGGCACAAAGTGCGGGTTGGGAGGAAGCGCACGTCGAAGACCATGTCTGATTCGCCGGGCAGACCGTTTTTGAACCCAAAGGTGGTCAACGAGATGGTCATGCCGCGATCGCGCACTCACCTCAAATTGCGCGTTGATATGGGCGCGCAGCTCATGCACATTGAACTTTGTAGTATCCAACACGATGTCTGCGATGCTGCGCCCCGGGTCCAGCCGCTTGCGTTCCGCGCGAATGCCATGCATCACGGTATCGTCGCGGCCCATGGGGTGCGGCGCCGCGTCTCGAAAAGCGTCGCACTAGCGCGTCTTCACTGGCCTCCAGGAAGACTAGTGTGTAGGGATTGCTTTACGCACCTGCTTCAGAATCGCCGGAAACCGATCCAGCCGAATGCCCTCGCGCGCATCCACTACCAGGGCCGCGCGCTCGATCTCAGCAGATTGGCGCACCAAGTCGGCGAAGCGAGGATCAGCTCCAGCGGAAGGTTGTCCACCGAGTAATAGCCCAAATCTTCGAACGCCTTCAACGCAGACAGTTTGCCGGAACCGGACATGCCGGTCAGGATCACCAGCTCGCCACCTTCCATGTGGCTGGCCGACTCATATGCCGGCTTTCCCGATTTGGGAACGCGCTTCGCGGTCATGCTGAAATCCTAGCACTACGACGAGTTAAAACAGCGCCTCTTGTTGGTTCAGGCCACGCCGGGCACAGATCCATAGTGGGGGAAATGGTCACCAGCGGTGTTGGGGATGCCGTTGCCGCGAAGCATTCATGGCGTGCCCGGCCCATGCCCTTGGCACGGTACATAGCGTCATCTGCATCGCGCAGAATGTCTTCGATGTGACTGTATGCCGTTGAGCCAAGCACAATGCCCATGCTGGCCGAGACGGAAACTTCACCGCCGCCAATATCCACCGGGCGCTGCAGATCGTTCTGAATACGTTGCGTAAGGGACTCGATGTCTTTGAGGCATCCGGCCTCGTCGAGCACAAGCGCAAATTCGTCCCCGCCAAAGCGAGCAACCGTGTCTTGCGGCCGCAGACAGGAGCGCAGCCGTGCGGCTACCGTGAGCAAAAGCCTGTCTCCCACGGCATGGCCCCAGGTGTCGTTAATTAGCTTGAAGCGGTCGAGATCGAGGAAGACCACTGCGAAGTTTCGGTCCGGCCTGGGAGCCGCGGCTAGTCTGGGTCAGCCTATCCAAAAACAGCACCCGGTTGGCGAGTCCAGTCAATGGATCGTGCAACGCCGTATGTTGCAGCTTGGCATGTAACTGCTTTTCATGGCGAATGTCGCGATAGCTCACCAGTGGCCGCCGCTGCCACCCCAAGCCGTATCTGGAAGCCACCGCCACACACATCCAAAACCTCGCCCGTGCTGGTATGGCGCACAAAGTCTCCATCGAGGCACGGCCCTCAGCCTCAACCGAGATGCTGATGCACACGGTTGAGGCTGAGGGCCGTGCCTCGATGGAGACTGTGCGCCATACCAGCACGGGCGAGGTTTTGGATGTGTGCCTGGCGGTGACTCAGATACGGCTTGGGGTGGGCAGCAGCGGCCACCGGGTGAGCTATCGCGACATTCGCCATGAAAAGCGGTTACATGCCAAGCTGCAACATACGGCGTTGCACGATCCATTGACTGGACTCGCCAACCGGGTGCTGTTTTTGGATAGGCTGACCCAGACTATGGCGCGGCTACGGCGCAGGCCGGACCGAAACTTCGCAGTGGTCTTCCTCGATCTCGACCGCTTCAAGCTAATTAACGACACCTGGGGCCATGCCGTGGGAGACAGGCTTTTGCTCACGGTAGCCGCACGGCTGCGCTCCTGTCTGCGGCCGCAAGACACGGTTGCTCGCTTTGGCGGGGACGAATTTGCGCTTGTGCTCGACGAGGCCGGATGCCTCAAAGACATCGAGTCCCTTACGCAACGTATTCAGAACGATCTGCAGCGCCCGGTGGATATTGGCGGCGGTGAAGTTTCCGTCTCGGCCAGCATGGGCATTGTGCTTGGCTCAACGGCATACAGTCACATCGAAGACATTCTGCGCGATGCAGATGACGCTATGTACCGTGCCAAGGGCATGGGCCGGGCACGCCATGAATGCTTCGCGGCAACGGCATCCCCAACACCGCTGGTGACCATTTCCCCCACTATGGGATCTGTGCCCGGCGTGGCCTGAACCAACAAGAGGCGCTGTTTTAACTCGTCGTAGTGCTAGGATTTCAGCATGACCGCGAAGCGCGTTCCCAAATCGGGAAAGCCGGCATATGAGTCGGCCAGCCACATGGAAGGTGGCGAGCTGGTGATCCTGACCGGCATGTCCGGTTCCGGCAAACTGTCTGCGTTGAAGGCGTTCGAAGATTTGGGCTATTACTCGGTGGACAACCTGCCGCTGGAGCTGATTCCTCGCTTCGCCGACTTGGTGCGCCAATCTGCTGAGATCGAGCGCGCGGCCCTGGTAGTGGATGCGCGCGAGGGCATTCGGCTGGATCGGTTTCCGGCGATTCTGAAGCAGGTGCGTAAAGCAATCCCTACGCGCGTCGTCTTCCTGGAGGCCAGTGAAGACGCGCTAGTGCGACGCTTTTCCGAGACGCGGCGCCCGCACCCCATGGGCCGCGACGATACCGTGATGCATGGCATTCGCGCGGAACGCAAGCGGCTGGACCCGGTGCGCAGCATCGCAGACATCGTGTTGGATACTACAAAGTTCAATGTGCATGAGCTGCGCGCCCATATCAACGCGCAATTTGAGCGTGCAGTGGGCGATCGCGGCATGACCATCTCGTTGACCACCTTCGGGTTCAAAAACGGTCTGCCCGGCGAATCAGACATGGTCTTCGACGTGCGCTTCCTGCCCAACCCGCACTTTGTGCCGAAGTTGCGTAAGCTCACCGGGCGTCATGCCAAAGTGGCAAAGTTCATCCGGCAGTTTCCCCAGACCCAGGAGTTTCTGGACAAGGTAGAGCAGATGTTGAAGTTTCTGCTGCCGCACTACATCGAGGAGGGGAAGAGCTATCTCACAGTGGCCTTCGGATGCACCGGCGGACAGCATCGGTCGGTGTTCATCGCAGAAGAGATGAAGAAACGTTTGGCAGCCGCGGGCTATCGAGCGAAGACGGTGCATCGCGACATGCCGCGTTGAGGGCTGTCCTGAGCCGGACCGCTCCATCTTCCGCAAAAAATCAATAGAATGGCTGGATGCTTGTGAAGGGCAAATACAATTTGGGATGGGCCGCATGAGGCGCGTGTGGCGGCTGGTGCGGTATGCACGTCCGTACGCACTCTACTCGCTTGTGTCGGTGGTACTGATGGCGGTGGTGGGTGCGATGGCCGGTCTGCGACTGTATCTGATCAAGCCCATCTTCGACAAGGTTCTCCGCCCGGACAAACAGGGAGCCGACTTTCTTCTGTTCCGCATTCCGGTAGTCAACCGCTGGGTTGACCTGCATTTTCTTGTACCGAGCCACTTCCACAATGCGTGGGCGGTGGTGGCGTACGCACTGATTGCCTCGGCGCTGCTGAAGTCCATCTGCGACTACAGCGGTACATACCTGGTGAACTATGCGGGATTCGGTATGATTACCGACCTGCGCAACGACCTGTACGATGCAGTGTTGCGCCGCTCGGTCGCATTCTTCCAGAAGCACTCGACAGGCATGTTGCTGTCCACCATCATCAACGACATTGAGCGGGTACAGTATGCCATGTCGACAATCATGGCCGATTTCCTGCAGCAATTCTTCACTCTGCTCGCAATGACCTGTGTTGCAATCAGCTTTGGCGGAAAACTGTCATGGGTGCTGTTGCTCTTTGTACCGGTGGTGATCTCTTCAGCGCGCCGCATCGGGCGCAGTGTGCGGACGACGACACGCACCGGGCAGGACAAGCTGGCAGAGATCCAGAACATCCTGCATGAGACGATCACCGGCAACGGCATTGTGAAGGCGTTCGGGATGGAACTATGGGAGATGAACCGTTTCCGCCACGCAGCACGGAGGCTCTTTCGCGCGAACCTGAAATCGGTGAGTGTGCAGGCAATCAGTTCGCCGCTGATGGACGCGATCGGCGCAGTGGGGATCGCGCTGCTGCTGCTGCTGGGACGCGACAAAATCATGCAGGGGACGATGTCACTGGGCGACTTCATCGTCTTTATCGTTGCCGTCTTCAGCCTGTACGATCCGGTGCGCAAATTTGCGCTCTACTACAACAGCTTTCAACAGGCACTAGGAGCGAGCGAAGAGATATTTCGCTTTATGGACGCGCAGGACGATGTACGCGAAAAGAAGCGCGCCGCGGTGTTACGAGGCTTCAAGGATTCCATCCAGTTCGAAAACGTCGGATTTGCCTACGAGAGTGATGGCGAGATCAAGCCGGTGCTGAGTGACATCGACCTCGACGTGAAGCGCGGCGAGGTCGTCGCGATTGTGGGACCGAGCGGAGCGGGGAAGTCGACGCTGCTCAACCTCATTCCTCGCTTCTTCGATGTGACGGGCGGGCGCATCCTGATTGATGGGCTCGACCTGCGTGACGTAACCATCGCCAGTCTGCGCAAGCAGATCGGCAAGGTGACCCAGGAGACGATCCTGTTCAACGATACGGTGCGCAACAACATTGCGTACGGACAGCCCGACGTCCCCCTGGGCCGCGTGGTAGAGGTGGCGCGAATGGCCCTGGCGCACGAATTCATCCTGCGCATGCCGGACGGCTACGACACCATCATTGGCGAGAAGGGGGTTCGCCTATCCGGCGGCGAGCGGCAACGTCTGGCCATTGCCCGCGCCATCCTGAAGAATGCACCGATCCTGATTCTGGATGAGGCAACCTCCGCGCTGGACACCGAGAGCGAGGCGTATGTGCAGGCCGCATTGGCCAACCTGATGCAGGGTCGCACGGTGTTCGTGATTGCGCATCGCATGTCCACCGTGCGCCGCGCCACGCGCATCCTAGTTATTGAAGAGGGACGCATTACCGAGACGGGGACGCACGAGGAACTGATGCAGCAGTTGGGGACCTACCGGCGGCTCTACGACCTTCAGTTCGACGCGTCGGAACAGCATTCGGCGAATGTAACGGAGTTTGCCGAATCGGAAGCTTTGTAAGGAAAACTGTGAGCAAAAAGCAAGAGACCACGAAACAGGCGCTACCTATTTATTCGATGACCGGATTCGCCAGCGCGCAGTCGGCGACCGAAGACGGACTGGCATTTACCCTCACCCTAAAGAGCGTCAACCATCGCTTCCTCGACCTGAGCCTGCGACTACCCGGCGATTGCGATGCGCTGGAGATTGCTCTACGGCGGCTGATTAAAGAGAGCGTCAAGCGCGGGCATGTAGATGTGACGCTGCATCTGGATCGGCGCTCGCGAGAGGCGGAGCAATCGGTGCAGTTGAACCGGGAGCTACTGGCTGCGCACATGCAGATCTTTCATGAGGCGGCCAAGCTACACCACTTCAATGTAGAGCCGAACCTGAACGAGATGCTGCGCATGCCGGGTGTGCTCTCGTCGGAGGTCACGGCAGCGCCGGATGCAACGCGAGCGGCGGCGCTGGAAGCTGCCGTGATGGCGCTGGCGCCTTCGCTGCTGGAACAGTTGAATCAGGTGCGCGCAGCAGAGGGAGCTACGCTGGCGTCGGAGCTGCACGCGGAGATGATGCGCCTGCGGACACTGGCCGAGGAGGCCGCGGATCTGCGCACAGGCGCGCGCGAGGCACACTTCGAGCGGCTGCGAACTCGGATTGGTGAACTTTTGAAGGCCGATGAGGCTGCGACTGCTCAGGCAACGGAATCGCGGCTGCTGGCCGAGGCGGCGCTGCTGGTGGAGCGCTCGGACATTGAGGAGGAGCTGGTGCGGCTGCGCACTCACATCCTGAGCTTTGTGCAGATGCTGGAGGCGGGAGGCGAACTGGCCAAGCGGCTGGACTTCCTGCTGCAGGAACTGAACCGCGAGGCCAACACCATGCTGTCCAAGACCACGGGCGGCGATCCAGCTCTCGGCCTGCGACTGACTACGCTAGGGCTGGAGATGAAGGCCGAGATCGAACGCGCGCGGGAGCAGGTGCAGAACCTGGAGTAGGGGTTAGTTTGCCGAAGGCTGCTCGACGTGGTCGATGACGATGACGTTGACGGGGGCTTTGGTCGATTCAAGCTTCAGGCCGAGCTGCTGCAGAACCGCGTGGAAGATGTCCAGCGCGGTGCCTGCATCGGGAGCGAGGGGGTCGGGAGCGTAGGTCAGGGAGAAATCATACTTGCCCTTCAGCCCCGTCTGGTCCACAATCTGCCGGTCCGGGACGCCCTGCATCAAGAAACGGGCGAAGTCTGTCATAGAATAGTTTGCGAATGTAACGGTAGCGAATCCTCCATTCGGTCCAAATTTCACAAAAGCGCGTGCAGATTCTTTAGGATCGCCACTGCTCCCTGTGAGCTTCGGCCCATCCGTTTCAGGCTCAAGGGCGTAGACAGAAAATTCCTTTTTAACGTGGTGGATGGATAGCTTGAAGCGATCTGTCAGCAGCTTTCGGTACATCTCGCGATACTGTTCCTGGCTCGGTTGACCTAATGTGTCGGGTTCTGCCTCTATGTCAAATTTAGTTGTTTCGGCCCATGCCAGTGCGTTCAGAATCTGTCGTGGCTGAATCCCATAGGCAAGCTTGATGAGATCGGTGAGAGTGACGTTTTTTGCCGAGAAATGGCGTCCCTGCTCAGTGAAAAAAGGGTAATTATGACTGTCGTCGACCGGGCCGCCGAGCTTGATTGTAGCGACCTCGAACGACGGATGCGCATCGAATGCCATTGCTGTCTGTCCAGAGGGAGCCAGCGGAATAGGCCATGCCGTCTCTGTAGTAGCGCGCGTGAAGGTAAACGGCCCTCGCCGATCGTCTTGCTTCCAGGTTCCCACAATGGTATTGCCGCCCGCACTCATCTTTCCTGTGTAATCGCCGTTGAATCCCGTCAGCGGGAATTTGAGGGTTGAGCCATCGAAGGTGAGATCGTTGACAGGCAACCTCGTAGCTTGCCGATCAAGGTAGTACATGTCTGACTGAAGGGCGCCGGTGTCGGACTTCGAGATTCTGAGAAGAACTCGGGAGCCAGTCTGAGACGTGCCCTGCCAACTGCCGGCAATATCCTGATTCTGGGCGTGTGCGGTGAGTACGGTGAGGGTGATCGTTGCGACTGCGAGGAGCAAAGATATTCGGCTGCGACACAGGGGCCCGGGCATAACTGGGATTCCTTTCGAACGGGGCAACTTGTTTCATGTTCCTCTGTGAGACGTTCGTGGATAGAAATCGCTCAAATTTAATTTGCGGATGACTGGGAAGGTTCGTTGTTGAACAGGCCTGCGATGGGCTCGGTTTACACTGCTTGTAAGCATGGCAGGCATTCTGTTTATCATTTCGGCGCCCTCGGGCTCTGGCAAGTCGACGCTGGTGGCGCAGGTGCGCACGCTGGTGGAGGGGCTTGAGTTTTCCATCTCGTACACAACGCGGTCGCCGCGCGGGTCGGAGACGGATGGCCGCGAGTACCACTTCACCAGCCGCGAGAACTTTGAGCGGATGATTGCGGCGGGAGAGTTCCTGGAGTGGGCCGAGGTCTTCGGCAACTACTATGGAACAGCGCGGACGGCGCTGGAACACGCACGCGCGTCGGGCAAGGACCTGCTTTTAGACATCGACGTGCAAGGCGCGAAGCAGGTGATGCACAGAATGCCGGAGGCGGTGTCGATCTTCATTCTGCCGCCTAGTCCCCAGGTGCTGGAGATGCGGCTGCGCCACCGCAGCGAGGCCGAGCATATGACCTCGGAAGAGGTGATCGAGCGAAGGCTGCAGCAGGCGCGCAGCGAACTGGAGCAGGTGGGGGAGTACAAGTACGCATTGGTGAACGACGTGCTGGATCAGGCCACCGCGGAGATGCGTGCGATTATGCTCTACGAGCGCGGCGTGCGCGACGGTGTTTCGGCAATGGCCGAGAGTTGCCGGACGGACACGCGCTCGCCGAGGCTGGCGGCTGTGCTTGCTAGTTTCCAAGTCGACTGAGTCACGCAAACGACTGAGATTCATTTCATGCAAACATGCGGAATCACGCCCTTGTATTTAGCCTCTCTTTTCCACACACATTTGCTGGCCACTTCTCTCATAATGATCACAGTCAGATCATTCACGGATGGCTTGACAGGACAAACGGGCCGGATTGCGGTAGATTGAAATCATTCCTCCGAGGTGACAAAGATGTCGAATGAAGATCCTCTGCACAACAAGTACAGTCTTGTGAAGGGCGCGGCGCGCCGGGCACGCCAGTTACAGTCGGGCGCGCTGCCGCTGATGGCCACCAAGAGCATGAAGGCATGCCGCGTGGCGCAGGACGAGATCAATCAAGGATGCGTGACCTTCGTCGTCACCCATAAGCCGGAGCCTGTGGCTACGGAGCCTCTGGCGGAGCAGGACCAGTAGGCGGCGCGATGCACGGCGAGGCTGAAGAGCCGCTGCGCGCGTGGGTCGGATACTTTCGAGACCTCGGCGTCCACGACTTTTATCGTCTTGGCGAACCACCGCCGGTGGCAGCGAGCGAGCCGGACACTGGCCCTGCACGGATGACTGCCGAGGAGAAGAACGGCGCGCAGTTAGCGAACCAGACACCCTCCCCCCGTCGATCTCCGAGACAATCTCTGTGCCTCCAGTCAACCTTATTTCGTTCAACGATCTTGCTCCTTTACCCGTGTCGGCCATTCCACCTGCGCAGCGCGAGGCTGCACTACGCGCGATTCAGGAGGAGATTGGCGACTGCACACGCTGCCCGCTGGCCTACGCGGCTCGGCACAAGATCGTCTTCGGCGATGGATCGCCCACAGCGCGGCTGATGTTTGTGGGCGAGGGGCCCGGCGCGGACGAGGACGCACAGGGGCTTCCGTTTGTCGGCAAGGCAGGGCAGTTGCTCAACAATATGATCGGTGCTATGGGGCTGGCGCGGGCGGAGGTCTACATCGCGAATATCGTGAAGTGCAGGCCGCCGGGCAACCGTGTACCGGAGCCGGTGCTATGTGCCAAATTGACACACTTAGACTGCTAACGCCTTGTCCATCAAGCTAATCCACACCGTCCAACACTCCAAAGAATCGGCTTCGTTTCGCAGTTTTACCTATATGGGCCCCCTGCCTGCCCTGAGCTTGTCGCAGCCAATAGCCGCGGCGCAGCCGCCCCGACAACGGATGTCGGGGTGAATCGCCGTGACTCTTTCTCCTATGTCAAAGAACTGTGGCCGCGATCGTTTGAAGACCTTCCCAAATGACCATAACCG
>CAWERM010000058.1:0-5864 GCA_963810995.1 uncultured Acidobacteriaceae bacterium
GTGTCCGCCGTCGGGTTGCTGATGCGGATGGCGACAGGGTTGAAGTAGAGGCCGGTCTGGGCATGGGCCGCGACCGTCGCGAAAGCCAGTATAGCGACTGCGGCAATGCTGCGAAGCTTCATGGGGAATCCTCAAAAAAAATACGGGATGCTGATACCGCTCCGCAAGCCGGCTTGGCTTGCAGTTACGGCGCAATACCAAGTCTATAGAAAGATTCGACATCAGGCGCGGCATGGCCGGTTTAGCGAACTATCGCGCTCGGCCGCGGGCACGCGGAGCGGGTGGCGGGTAGGCTGGCTTGCGCTTGGCAGGCTTGCCGGAGACGGGGGTTGGCGAGTTTGGTTCACCGAGGTCAATGGCGGTGGGACGATGGGCGGCAACCATCTCCGCGATGGCGTACTTGAGCGGCTCGATGCCTTCGCCGGTGACTGAGGAGATGGCATAAAAAGGCAGCTTGCGACGCTTGGCGAAGGCGGTCAGCTTCTTGAGCTTGGCCGGATTGGCCACATCGAGCTTGGCGGCAACAAGTATGGTGGGTTTGGCGGCCAGCGCGGGATCGAACGTCGCCAGCTCGGCGGTAATGACTTTGAAGTCGGCAACCGGGTCGGGACGGTCAGTTCCTATTGCCGCAGCGCTTCCCCCGGCTGCGTCACTGGAGTCGGAGACATCGACCAGGTGAACGATGACCGAGGTGCGCTCTATGTGCTTGAGGAACTGAATGCCGAGCCCAGCTCCCAGGTGCGCTCCCTCGATCAGTCCAGGCAGATCGGCCACGGTGAAAGACTGGGTGTGCGGGAAATTCCCCCACCTGGACCACGCCGAGGTTGGGTTGCAGCGTGGTGAAGGCGTAGTTGGCCACCTTGGGACGAGCGGCGGAAAGGCGTGAGATCAGCGTGGACTTGCCCACGTTGGGGTAGCCGACCAGGCCCGCATCGGCCAGCAGGCGAAGTTCCAACCGGTAGCTGCGCTCCTCTCCGGCGCGGCCCAGCTCATGTTCGCGCGGGGCCTGGTGGGTGCTGCTGGCGAAGTGCTGGTTGCCGCGTCCGCCGCGGCCTCCGCGAGCAATCACAATCGTCTCGTTGGGGAAGCTGAAGTCATGCACCAGCTCGCCGGTTGCATCGTCGTAGAGCAGTGTGCCAACCGGCACTTTGAGGGTAAGGTGCTCACCCGCCGCGCCGGACATGTTCGATCCCAGGCCGTGGCCTCCGCGCTGCGCCTTGTGCTCGGGGTTGAAGCTGAAGTGAACCAACGTGTTGTGGGAGAGCGAGGACGACATCAGCACGTCGCCGCCGTGGCCTCCGTCGCCGCCGGAAGGCCCGCCCCTGGGGACGAATTTTTCACGCCGGAAGGCCATACAGCCATTGCCGCCGTCTCCGGCATGAACGCGAATTTTGGCTTCATCGATAAACATCTTCAATTCCCACCATGGATGCTAGATTTCCACACCCAGTCTAGCGGAAGCAGCGGTAGTCTTATCTCATCGTTAAATTTACTTTGTGCGACAAGCGGATAAATTCGCGAGTTCCCACTTTTTCAGCTGACTTGCTCTCGGCTGTAACCTTCTATTCACCCGCTAAGGGCAGGATGGAAGATGAAGCCGATAGATCATGCGTTTTGGAATGTGTTGATCCTGTGTCATCCGGAGCAGTGCGGTTCGCGCGTCCGATGGCTGCAATCCACGGTGCCATCGATCAATTAACTTGTACTCTCAATGAACCCGCATTTGTGGTCTGCGTAAAGAGTTCTACGAACGATTGCAAGGATATAAATTTTGATTTCACTTTGGAGGCAATTCATGCGTAAGAATCTCCTGCTGCTGGTGTTCTCTGTTCTGTGTATATTCGTCGTCTCCGCGAAGGCCCAGCAGACTTTGGGTTCGCTGAACGGGACGGTCCTGGATCCTTCGGGTGCCGCGGTGGGCAGCGCAACGGTGACCGCCACAGACGCAGAATATCAACGTAACCCGAACCGCCAAGACACAGGGAAACGGGTTCTTTCAGATATTCAATCTGCCGGTCGGCACGTATCAGGTTAAGGCCGAGCATGACGGCTTCGAAACCACGCAGATGACCGGCATCGCCGTGCAGGAGTCACACGCATCTACGGTGAACGTGTCCTTGAAGATCGGCCAGGTGACCACTTCGGTTGAGGTGACCGCGAACCCGATGCTGAACGCGACCGACACGACCAATGGCTACACGTTGGACGCGCAACAGATCGCAGCGGCGCCTTTGGCGACGGGTAGCTTTACCCAGCTTGCTTCGCTGTCGCCGGGCGCTAACGCTGAATTGCTGAGCGGTGTCGACACCAATGCGGGCCTGGGCAATGAACCCATCTGGGCCAATGGCCAGCGCGACACGTCGAACACGTTCCAGGTGAACGGCGTGGATGCCAGCAACATCTTCAACGGCAAGACCTCCAGCAACGCAAGTTCGCAGCGCTACCAGTTCAACATTGGCCAGAGCACCGCGATCGGCGGCGAAACGCAGACCGGCACCTCGGCATACGGCTCGAACGGAAATAGCCTGCCGACACCTCCGCCGGAGTTTATTCAGGAGCTGCGCGTCAACACCTCGATGTACGACGCCCAGCAAGGGGCAACCAGCGGGGCGCAGATCGATGCCAACACTGCAACTGGAACGAACAACTTCCACGGGTCGCTCTATGGAGGATTCGCCAACAACTCGATGAACGCCGACCCGTTCTTCTTCAAGCAGGACGCGATGAATGCACAACAGGGTGTTGGCGCTTTTCCAACCTACCTGGCCAGCCCCGCGCTGCATCGCTGGAGCACCGGTGGCACGCTGGGAGGGCCGCTGCTGAAAGAGAAGTTGTTTTTCTTTATAGCCTATCAGCACCTCTATAATTCGGACCAGTCCACCGGCCTGAGCCAGATGAACGTTCCGATCGGCCTGACCAACGACCGCTCGGTTGCGGGTCTGACGGCAATGGAGACCACTTACAACAACGGAACTCTGCCGAGCGGCTTCACACTGGATCCGACGGCGGAGGCGCTGTTTCAGGCGACCCTGCCCAACGGCCAGTTCCTGATTCCCACCGCTCAATCCACCGCTCCGTACGCGTACGGCGTTCCCAACGTCACGTTGGTCGGCACCTCTACGCTGGTCGGCGACCAGGCAACTGCAGCCTTGGATTACGACCTAACCAAGACGGATCGTCTCTCGTTCAAGTACTACTACCAGAACGATCCGCTCACCAAGCCGTTTGGGGTTTCGTCCTACGTTGGCGGATTTCCAGGCAGCACCTACAACGGCTCCAAGGTGGGGGCACTCGACAATACGATCTCCATCGGTCAGCGCCTGAACTGGGAGCAGCGACTGGGCTTCATCCGCATGGGGACCTACAGCTATTACAATCAGACGATCAACAATCCCGGCAGCAGCGGACCCAGCTTTGGCATAACCAACCCGGTTCCCGGCGCACCCGCGCTCCTGCCAGCGTTTACCATTTCTGAATTTGAGACCCCGGTTTCCGGCACGCCGAGTATGCGTGTCGGACCCTAC
The DNA here is from genome assembly GCA_963810995.1 of uncultured Acidobacteriaceae bacterium. Classification (GTDB taxonomy): domain Bacteria; phylum Acidobacteriota; class Terriglobia; order Terriglobales; family Acidobacteriaceae; genus Edaphobacter. The sequence continues at coordinate 3,525 of CAWERM010000058.1, forward strand.
AGTACTTTCGCCAACACGGGGTATTACCAGAACCGCCTGAATCCCTCCACCAACGTCATCTACACAATTGGACAGCATACTATCATTGCCGGGGGCGGTTTCAGTTATACGCAGATGAACGTCCAAAACAACCGCAACGGCATCATTCAGACTTCGGAAACGAACCTGACCAATTTCCTCGAAGGATCAGTGAAATCTTCCAGTGTCCTGGAGACGATCGGCAACGGACACAACCTTGCCAACCGCTACTATCGGACCAACGAGGGCGCCAGCTACGTGCAGGACAAGTGGCAGGCACTGGCCAACCTCAGCATTACTGCGGGCGTTCGTTGGGACTATCACGGTGGATTTACCGAGAAGTATGGCAACTTCTTCAACTTCGATCCCAACGCCTATAACGTCACGGGAACGGACCCTGGTGTCGGCGGCAGCGGCTTTACCGTTGTCAACGACGGACTGGTGGTCGCCGGCAACAACCCCACCGCGCCAACCCCAGGAACCAGCGCGTCTACCCTCACCGGTCGCCAGTGGGGCATCTCGCCACGTGTCGGCTTTGCCTGGTCGCCCAAGAAATTCGACAGTAAGGTCGTGGTTCGCGGCGGTGCAGGCATCTACTACGACCGCGGGGAATTATTCACCTACCTCTCGCCCCCGGCGGGCTCAGGTGTCGGTGGACCGTTTGGCGTCACGCAACAGTCTCCGCTGGTTGCCGCAGTTACCGGGGCCGGTACCAAGACGCTGGAGAATCCCCTGGGGACGGCGGGCACTCTCACCTCCTCAACAACCCCACCAGCACCCGGAGTGAACCCTGCGATCCAACAGACTGCACTGCAGAACGAGGCTCAACTACATGACTGGAACCTCAGTTGTGAACCACAACACAATTCTAAGCTGCGGCGGTCCCGGAAATCTTGAGGACAAGTGCACGCAGACGCCGCTCTACCTAGGCGCATACGACAAGAACAACGTACTGCCCTACACCATTAATTACACCTTCAACATCCAGTGGCAGCCCAGGAATGACCTGGCGGTGACGATCGGTTACACCGGAAACCGTGGACGCCATTCGGTCATTCCGATTCCGTTCAACGAACCGCAGACCGCTACACCCACGAGTCCCGCGATGATTTTGGGAGCAACGCCACACTCCAGCGGCGAAACGTCGAGCTATGGCTATGATGTACTGAACGGCACCACCACCTGCACCGGCTCATATCACGACCCGTGCTCCATCCAGTCAGAACCCTGGTCCACCTACGACGGTGGCAACTCGGACTTCCGCGCTCCGTATGTCGGCTATAGCCCGTACTCCGCGCTGTTCGAGACGGTCGGCAACTCCGCTTACGATGCGCTGGAAACGCACCTTGAGAAGCGCATGTCCCACAACTTCCTGGTGGGCGCTAGTTACACCTGGGGCCACGCTCTCGATGAACAAAGCGACATCGGGATATTCTTTACCGGCAACGATCCGGCCCATTTGCGGAACTCGTGGGCGTCGTCCGACTTTGACCGCAAACAGGTGTTCAGCGCCAACTTCCAGGCGTTGGTGCCCAACACCATTCACGACCACTCGTGGATGTCCTATGTGGCCAACGATTGGAGCATGAGCGGCATCGCCATTGTGCAGAGCGGCGAGCCATTCTCGCTGTACGAGTTCAACGGCGCCGTCGCCAGTGCGCAGCTTGGCTACTATCCCAGCCTTCTCAATCCGGTTCTTCCCATCAAGAATCCCAGCAATCCGAAGTCGGCATTGACCGGAAACCCAGGTAGGTTCCGCGGGGCGGCGGGTGCCTATATCCCGGCGATCGATCCCAACCAGATTGCCATCCAGTACCTCCAACCCGGCCAGAACGGCGTACCCACCGCGGCCATGGGCGGAGCGACCGATCCGCTCGACGTGTACGAAACGGACTTTGCACCCGGCGACCAGCGCAACATCTTCCGCCAGGCCGCGCAAAAGCGGGTCGATGTCTCAATCCGGAAACAGTTCAAGGTTTCGGACAGAATCAACCTGTTGTATGCCTTCAACGTCTTCAACCTGTTCAACACCACTAGCATGGATGTTCCCCAGAACAATACCCAGCTCGGTCAAGGTGGAGCGTGCGGGACTAGTTATCTTTCCAGCTATGATTGCTCGAATGGCTATGAGAAGTACGGCATGGTAATCACTGACCAATCGGATCAAGCCGCCTCGGCGAGGGGCCGGCAGGGGGCGGATCTGCCGGTACGAATCTATACGAATTGCCGTATACCAATGGAACCTCAGGTAAGAACACACTAGTTCCAACCACTCTTCCCCTGGGCGTACATGGTTGTACCGCCGGAACCGAAGTATCGTCG
>CAWERM010000059.1:0-4646 GCA_963810995.1 uncultured Acidobacteriaceae bacterium
AGAACTTCGCCACTCAGATCTCTCAATTCGAGGACGCCGCCAAGACCACGATGGACCCGGTGCGGCAGAAGCAGCTTGCGGACCAGACGCAGAATCTGAAGACGACTATGGCAAACTTCAAGAGCCAGGAGGACGATGCGACGAGCGCGTCGCTGGACGCGGACTCCTTGTTGCGCAAGGAACAGGACACGTTGAGCCGGATTCAGGACCAGTTGAATGACGTGGTGAAGAAGCTGCAGCCCGGAAACAACCCATAACATTGTCAGGGGTTGCCGGACCGGTAGGCAGGTGCCCCAGGGCTTATAGAGCGGGCTTTCAGCCCTTTGTGGTCTGACTTGGCCTTCTACCTTGGGCTGCGTTCAAGTCTGGTATAGGTCGCCTTCGGCGCTATCTCCGACTATACGTACGTTTCCGCCTTCAGGGCTACTTGCCGGCGCGGTAGCGGCGGATAAGGCTGGTGGTTGAGGTGTCGTGGCTCATCTGCGGTTCGGTGAAACTTTCCAGTTCGCCGAGGATCTTGGTAGCGAGGACCTTGCCCAACTCCACGCCCCACTGATCGAACGAGTCGATGTTCCAGATGATTCCCTGGGTGAAGACGGCGTGTTCATACAGCGCAACCAACTGACCCAGCACGAAGGGCGTGAGCGTATCGGCGAGAATGACGTTGGACGGGCGATTGCCCTCGAAGACGCGATGCGGGACGAGCCATTCGGGCGTGCCCTCGGCGCGGACCTGCTCGGCGGACTTGCCAAAGGCGAGCGCCTCGGCCTGCGCAAAGACGTTGGCCATCAGCATGTCGTGGTGACGGCCGAGCGGGTTCAGCGACTTCGCGAAGCCAATGAAATCGCAGGGAATCAGACGCGTGCCCTGGTGGATGAGCTGATAAAACGAATGTTGTCCATTGGTGCCCGGCTCGCCCCAAAAAATGGGGCCGGTCTGCGTGGCGACGCGCGTGCCGTCGAGCGTTATGTGCTTGCCGTTCGACTCCATGGTGAGCTGCTGCAGGTAGGCGGGGAAGCGCTTGAGGTACTGCTCGTAGGGCAGAACGGCGATGGTTTGCGCGTCGAAGAAGTCGGTGTACCAGAGGGTGAGCAGGCCGAGCAGGACGGGAAGATTTTTTTCAAACGGAGTCTTACGGAAGTGGACGTCCATGGCGTGAAAGCCGGCCAGCATGGCGCGGAAGTTTTCCGGGCCGATGGCGATCATGGTCGATAGGCCGATGGCCGAATCCATGGAATAGCGTCCGCCGACCCAGTCCCAGAAGCCGAACATATTTTCGGTGTCGATGCCGAACTTGGCGACCTCTTTTGCGTTGGTCGAGATGGCGACGAAGTGTTTGGCGACGGCGGACGCATCGCCGCCCAGCCCGGCCAGCGACCACTCGCGCGCGGTATGAGCGTTGGTCATCGTCTCCAGCGTGGTGAAAGTTTTGGAGGCGACGAGGAAGAGGGTCTCTTCTGGGCTGAGATCGCGGACGGCTTCGGCGAAGTCCGTGCCATCGACGTTGGAGACGAAGCGGAAGGTGAGGTTGCGCTGCGAGTAGAACCGGAGCGCCTCGTACGCCATGACGGGACCGAGGTCGGAGCCACCGATGCCGATGTTGATGACGTTGCGGATGGGCTTGCCGGTGTGACCCTTCCATTGGCCGGAGCGGATGCGGTCGGAAAACGCTGCCATCTTGTCCAGCACTGCGTGGACGCTGGGGACGACGTCTTCGCCGTCGACGAAAATTTTCTCGCTCTTGGCGCGCGCAGAGCAATGTGCAGGACGGCGCGATTCTCCGTGATGTTGATCTTGTCGCCGCGGAACATGGCGTCGATCTTGGCGCGCAGACCGGATTCTTCGGCGAGGCCGACCAGTAGCTTCAGGGTCTCATCGGTGATGCGGTTCTTGGAGTAGTCGAGGAAGATGCCGCCGGCCTCGGCGGTGAAGCGTGTGCCGCGCGCGGGGTCGTCGGCGAATAGATCGCGCAGGTGGGTTATGCCGATCGATTGAAAATGAGTTTGCAGCCCCTTCCATGCAGGGCGTTGGTTGAGCAGCAGGCGGGGTGAATCTTGAGATCTCATAGGGGTCAATTTTCTCACAGAGGTTTGGATGCTCTCTGTGCGACGGATAGTGGGCAATGTTGCGGTGGAGGTCGATGTGCGGTTATCGTAGTAGTAGTTCGACTATCGCACCATGTAGAAACTTCGGGCCCCCTGATTCCAGATGCTAGTTGAGATGCAGCTCACGGGGCGATCCATCCGGCTAATCCTGCCGGAGAAGAAGGCAGATCGATGAGCAATTCGCCCCGTCGTCACCCCGCTGCAACCCATTCAACCAGCCTCACGGCCGGCATGAAGGAACCGGTTGCGAGTTTCGCATCCACTCGCACAACGACGATAGCCGCAGCATCCGCGAATGGCGCCAAATCCACTCCCGCCTCCAGCCTGGAGCCTTTTATCGGCGATCCAAACTTTATGACTTCGCTGGCGCGCGGCCTATTGGTGATCCAGTCGTTCACTCCGCAGACCCCGCAAATGAGCATTGCGCAGCTAGCGACGAAGACGGGCATCTCTCGCGCGGCAGTACGGCGATGCCTGTACACGCTGGCGAAGCTGGGCTTTGCCGGGGCTGAAGAGGGTTCGCGCTACGCGTTAAGGCCGCATATGCTGGCGCTGTCGAACAGCTACTCTACGTCCAACTCTCTCTCCACCGCAGCTCAACCCATACTGGAACGCATGTCGGCCGCGCTGCACGAGAGTTTTTCGGTGGCCACGCTGGACGGCGACGAGATTGTGTACATCGCGCGCTCCACCGTATCGCGCGTGATGAGCGACGACCTGCACATCGGCAGCCGCCTGCCTGCCTACTGCACCAGTATCGGACGCGTGCTGTTGGCCTACATGCCGGTGGAACAACTGGAGCAATATCTGGCGCGCGTGGTGCTGATCCCGCATACATCGCGCACGGTGAGCAGCGTGGATAAGCTGCGTACTGCGCTGCGCAACGTCCACCGCCATGGCTATGCGATGGTGGACCAGGAGTACGAGGTTGGGCTGCGTTCGCTGGCCGTGCCTGTCTACTCGCCCACGGGGCGGGTGGTGGCGACGGTGAACCTGAGCGGAAGCGCGCCACGCATGTCGCTGTACGAGATGCAGACGCGGTTTTTGCCCCATCTGCGCAATGCGGCGACGGAGCTTGGCGCGTTTCTGCGCTAGCAGTTTTTGGTTGCGGTTACTTATTCGCGTTCTCTTGATCGCATCGCGATCAAGAGAACGCGAGTCTTCAAAATAAGCGATCATTTTGGCACGGCTGAAGCCGTGCCCTTCCGATTACTCGGCAATGGCAGAAGTGTTGCTCCAAACTGCGTATATCCGTCGCTCGCCGCTACTGCTTGGTGGCGACGAAGGTCCCATCCACGCTCATGGGAGCAACGGACATTGTGCCGTTCATCTTTGTGCCGTCTACGGCGATGGTGGCGCTCATGGAGATGGTAATTGGCTGGCCCTGATAAGCCGTGTCGAAGCGCCAGCCCAGGCCCTTTGGTGTGGTCACGCCGGTCAACACGCGCGGCGTATAGTCGTCGCCTGAGGAGCAATTACCGGTGAGCTTATGTTCTGTCTCGGTGAGGACACAGGTCATTTGGACCGTCGTCTGCTGCACCTGGGCATTGATCTTCCAAGTGCCGGTTACAATAGGCTGCGCTGAGAGGGGAGACGATGAGTTTGCGCCTGTGGTAGCATCCGCACCGGCCTGTGCTGTGTTTCCGGCTGCTAGCTCGGATTGCGCCTGCGCTGCCCATGCCTGCGCTGCCGATGCGTCAGTCTGCGCCGCTGCCGCGACGGCCTGGGTGGATGACGTGTCGTGCTCCAGCTCTTTGAACGCTTTCAGCGTGCCGCTGAGGTTCATCTGTTGCGCGTCCATGCCGCCACCCATGGGCGCTACTTCCATGCTGCCGTCGATTTGGGTGCGGTCTTCGCTAAGCAGGCCGTTAACGATGAGGGTAAGCGAATTTCCGCCAAAGGCAGCCTGGAAGTAGAACTGGATTTCTGCCCCTTTACGGAGCCGGCAATCTTGTGTACGGCATATCCGTCCTGAGCACCCGAACATACGCCGGTCAAATTATGTTTGGTCTCGGTGAGCGCGCACATCATTCTTACCTGCTGACCTGCGATGTTGCCATCCGTCTTCCACAGACCGGTAATGGATGGCTCGTCCAGTGCGGGTGATGGTGTGGGCACGGGCACCGCAAGTAACGGTCCCGGTGACAACAACAAAATGGCCATGCAAGCAAATCGATTCATAACGCTCCGAGGCGGAGCTTAAAAGGCCCCAAGCATCCATGGTGTTCGTAGCAGATAAGGATACGCGCTCGCATGCAGCTTGGTATAGGTCATCCCTCGCATTCGGGTGCAGTAACGATGCGCGCCTTGGCACCGGCGCTGCTGCCGAGAGCGGGATCGAGCACTTTCTCCAGTCCATTGACCTTAATACGCTGGGCCAGGGGGGTTGCTCCACCCACCCTGGGCGCCGTTTCCATGAGAAGGATATATAGCAACGCCGCAACGCCGAATCCGATGAACCACGCGTAGCTATAGAGAAAACGCAGATCGGGGATGATGAGGCCGACAAGCGCGGCAAAGACTCCCACAGCCAGGGCGATC
>CAWERM010000060.1:0-23136 GCA_963810995.1 uncultured Acidobacteriaceae bacterium
AGAAAGGAAGCTGCACGTCGGACAAGCCTTTCTATTTTTCCATTCCGGTGCCGGAGGGCAACTACCGCGTGACTGTGGTGTTCGGCGGGCCGTGGACTCGGTCAACTACGTGCGCGCCGAGGTGCGCCGGCTGAGCTGGAAAAAATTGCCGTCAAGGCAAACAGTAGTGTTACACAAATCCTTTGACGTGAACGTGCGCGTTGCGGAGTTCAACAATCCGGACGGGACACCCAACAAAGTCCGCCTGAAGCCGCGCGAGTACGGCATCCCGAACTGGGACAATAAACTCACCTTGGAGTTCAACGGCACTAACCCCAGCTTCCACTCTATCACGATTACGCCCATGGTGGAGCGCAAGGCCGAGCCGGTTGTGTATCTGGCAGGCGACTCCACCATGGTGGACCAGGACGGCACAACCTGGTCCGGCATGGGGACAGCCGCTTCCGCGCTTCTTCCTGCCTGGCGTGGTGATTGCCAACAACGCCGAGTCCGGCGAGTCCTCCACGTCGTTCCAGGGCGAGCAGCGCTTCCCCAAGATTATGTCTGTGATCAAGCCGGGCGACTACTTCATCATGCAGTTCGCCCACAACGACCAGACGATCAACGCGCGCACCAATGAGCCGCCGTTCCGATCGACCGCTACAAGCAGGTGATGACGGAGTTCGTGAACCAGGTACGCGCCAAGGGGGCCATCCCGGTGATCGTGACCGCGCAGGACCGCAGGACGTTCGACGCCAACTGGCCACATCACCAACTCGCTGGGCGACTATCCGCAGGCCTCGCGCGACGTGGCCGCCGCCACCCACACCGCGCTGATCGACCTGACCGCCATGAGCACGACGATGTTCGAGGCCATGGGCCCGGACACCGCCTGCTTGCCTTCCATGCGCCGGATACGACCCACTTCAGCAACTACGGCGGGTATGAACTGGCACGCTGCGTGGTGCTTGGAATCATCCAGAACAAACTTCCCCTGGCCAAGTTCGTCGATCCGGCTTACGCCAAGTTCGACCCCGCCAAGTTCGATCCAGCCACTACCTTCTACCTGCCCATGAGCCCGGAACCGCCCAGGGGAGAGGGAGCTATGGCGCCGCCCGCGAACGCAGCGCCGACGGCGCCGCCCACCCTACCGGCTCCGCAACCATAGAGCACCTTCGCAACTTGTGCGACGCCGCCAACGTATGCAAGGCACAGGCGTGTTCGACCACCTAGCGTAGCAGGTGCTACGATTCCCCGAGACCGAGATACACCTACAACAGAAGGAATGATTATGCGCAGCATGCACTAGCTCACTCCTCGCCCTTGCCCTCACGGCCACTATGGCCCACGCCCAGAGTGCGCCACCAACCGCACCGGCAGCCCCAGCCGCGCCAGGAGCAGCAGCGCCAATAGCTCCCGGAGCACCAGGAGCAGCTCGCGCGACACGACCGCCGACCTTTTCTTCGGCGCCGCAGCCCGTGTTTCCCATTCCGCCGGCGTTGACCAAGCCGGTGACGTTCAACTGCGGAGCGGCGAAGAAAGGCGCGACGGCTTTGACCGCGAGCAGCATCTACAGCGAGAGCGCAGCGGGCTGGGACATCAAGACCACACCCATGGTGGAGGGCGGAATCTGCTCGTCCGATAAGCCTTTCTACTTCTCAATGGCGCTTCCCGAGGGCAACTACCGCGTCACAGTCGCGTTCGGCGGCAATGAGGAGTCGAACATTACGGTCCGCACCGAAGCGCGCCGCCTGACGCTGGAAGGGGTTGCGGTGAAGGCCAAGGCCACAGTCACAAAATCCTTCGACGTGAACACGCGGGTTGCGGAGTTCAACAACCCGGACGGGACCCCCAACAAAGTCCGCCTGAAAAGCCGTGAGTACGGCAACCTGAACTGGGACAACAAACTCACCATCGAGTTCAACGGAACCAATCCTAGCTTCCGCTCCATCGAAATTACGCCACTGGTGGGCGCGAAGGCCGAGCCGGTTGTGTATCTGGCGGGCGACTCCACCATGGTGGACCAGGACATCGATCCGGCGGCCTCGTGGGGCCAGCAGCTTCCGCGCTTCTTCCTGCCCGGGATTGTGATTGCGAACGAAGCCGAATCCGGCGAGACCTCCGCGTCCTTCCAGGGCGAACTGCGTTTCGCCAAGGTGATGTCGATCATCAAGCCGGGCGACTACTTCTTCATGCAGTTCAACCACAACGACCAGAAGGCCGGCGCGGTGACGCTGGACCGGTACAAAGCAGATCCTGACCAGACTTTGCCGCACAGGTACGGGCCAAGGGAGCGACGCCGGTGATTGTGACCGCGCAGCATCGCAGGACCTTCGACGCAAGCGGCCATGTCACCAACTCGCTGGCGGACTATCCGCAGGCCGCGCGCGACGTGGCTGCGGCCAACAATATCGCGCTGGTCGACCTGACCGCGATGAGCAAGGTGCTGTACGAAGCGGAGGGGCCAGAGGGCGCCAAGCACCTGTTCAACGGCACCGACATCACCCATTTCAACAACTACGGCGCATACGAACTGGCGCGATGCGTTGTGCATGGCATCCGCGAAGCCAAGCTGCCCATCGCAAAGTTCCTCGATCCCACGGTGCCGGACTTCGATCCAGCGAAGCCAGATCCGTTCGACACGTTCAAACTTCCCAATTCGCCTAACGGAAGGCGTCCTGGCGGTCCGCCAATCCCGGTCGACGACCAACTGTAGATACTGAATGCGAGTTACGAAAGGCCCACCTTGCGCGGACTGCGATGTGGGCTTCTTCGTGCAGCAGACACATTATTTCCGCTGTGCCTGTTCCCTGCTGGATGCACTTAGCTTTGGGATTCCTTGCTGACCAGCCCGCGATACAGTTCGGCGGTCTGCGCCGCGATGGCCTGCCAGGAAAAGGTCTCTTCGACGCGCTTGCGTCCTGCCGCGCCGAACTTCGCGCACAACGCCGGATCGGCCATCAATCGGGCGATGGGGGTAGCCAGATCGCGTGCAAAGCGGGCCGCATCCAGCGGAAAGCCGGTGACTGGGTCGGCGTCGAAGGGCACCAGGAGGCCAGTGTCGCCATCTACCACTACTTCAGGGATTCCGCCCACCGCGCTGGCCACCACGGGAGCGCCGCAGGCCATGGCTTCCAGGTTTATGATGCCGAAGGGCTCGTAAACCGAGGGGCAGCAGAAGACGCGGCAGTTGGAGTAGAGCTGGATGGCCTCGGCACGGGTGACCATCTTCTCGATCCATACGATACTGCCCCTGGCGGCACGCGCTGCCTCCACGCCCGCGCGCATCTCGGTGGCAATCTCCGGCGTATCGGGCGCGCCCGCGCAGAGTACCACCTGCATTCCTGCGGGCAGATGCTTCACTGCGTCCACCAGATGCACGACCCCTTTCTGTCGCGTGATGCGGCCAACGAAGAGAACGTAAGGCGATGCGGGATCGACGCCGTACTTCAGCAGTGCGTCCGTGGCCGTGGTCTTACGATACTCAGCCACGTCGATGCCGTTGTAGATGACATGCACGCGGGCCGCGTCCACCTGGGGATAGGCGCGCAGGATGTCGTTCCGTGTGCCACGCGAAACGGCGATGATGGCGTCGGCGTCGAGGATGGCGGTGCGCTCCATCCAGGAGCTCATCGCATAGCCCGAACCAAGCTGCTCGGCCTTCCAGGCGCGTAGTGGCTCCAGCGAGTGGGTGGTCAGAACAAAGGGAATCCCGTAAAGTTTTTTTGCAAGAAAACCCGACATGGCCGCATACCAGGTGTGGGTATGCACTATGTCGATCTGCGCGATGTCCTTCATCTGCGCCAGATTCAAGGCCAGGGCATCGACGGCGGTTTTGAACTTAGCGTCGCAGCCTGCGGTGATCTCCGGCGGCGGCTGATCGCCGCGCACGTGGAGATTTCCCTGGTCGAGAACCTGCGTACCCCAGCAATGCACCTCGACCTCGATCAGGCGGGCGAGCTCGCGGCTTAGGTACTCCACATGCACACCCGCGCCGCCATATACGTCTGGAGGAAACTCACGTGTCATCAAGCCAACCCGCATCGCGCTCCCCACCTCGTAAATTCAGGATTCCTCGCAACAGGATACGCCTTGAAACTGCGGCCAACATGAACTATCGTGATTGATCGGCCTAGTCCGCGACAAAACCACCCGCAGTCAGCAATAATAGGTGCGCCGAAACTCACAACTCGCGGCGAACGTCTCACCATGCAAGCCCGCCGCACAGGAATCGACGATTGCACCCGAGATACTGCCAACCACCAGCTTGGAGAACCCCATGAACCAGCCCCGTCGTACACACTCCCTCCGCACGATTCTCGCCACCCTGCTGTTCTGCACCGTACTCGCGCTCGTGCTCGCTCCGGCGCACGGCGCCCAGACGGCGGCAAAGCCCGCTGCCGCGCCCAAGCCCTTGGCATCCGCCGCGCCGAAGCCCGCTGTAGCCGCCGCACCGACGGCCACACCCTCGCTTGCGGCCATACACGCCGTCTTTGCCAATCCGCCAAGCCAGACGCGCCCGATGGTTCGCTGGTGGTGGTTTGGCCCCGCTGTGGTCAAGCCTGAGATTTTGCGCGAGCTACAACAGATGAAGGCCGACGGCATTCAGGGCGCGGAGATGGCCTTCGAATATGCCGAGGTGCTGGACGACCCCGCGAAAGGACTGAAGAACCTTCCCTTTCTGTCGCCTGAGATGTTGGACGACGTGACCTACGCCAAGGCAGAGGGACGCAAGCTGGGGCTGCGCATCGATCTCACGCTCTGCTCCGGCTGGCCCTACGGTGGCCCCAACACCCCACTCTCCGAGGCCATCACAGACATCCGTGTAACCCAGGTTCCTGTGCCCGCAGGCGCTACTTCGGTCGCAATGCCCACTCTGCGAGAGGGCGAATCGCTCATTGCAGCCGACATCGCCGATGTAGTGGCAAGCACGCCAGTGCTTGCGCCCGCTCCAGATCCAGCGGCGGGTGGAGCGTTTGCAGGGCGCGGCGGACGCGGCGGACGTGGCGGCCCTGCGGCCGTCGCGTTTGATGCAGCCACCGCGAAGCCAATCACTGTCTCCGGCAACACAGCCGCGCTGACGCTCACCAACAAGCCGCGTACAGCGCTATTCTTTATCCAGAGCCATCCCAGGATGCAGGTGAAGCGCGCCGCCGTGGGGGCCGAGGGCTTAGTGCTGGATCACTACTCGCACGAGGCTGTTTCGCACTATCTGCAGAAGGTGGGCACGCCGCTGATCGGTGCGTTCGGTTCGACACCGCCGTACGCCATCTTCTCCGACTCGCTGGAGGCGGGCGGTTCCGACTGGACCCCCAATATGCCGGCCGAATTTCTGAAGCGCCGTGGCTATGACCTGATTCCCCACCTTCCGGAGCTGGCCGCCGGAGGCAGCGTTGCCGCCGACACGGTGCGCCACGACTACGGCGAGACGCTGACCGACCTGGTGAACGAGAACTACCTGACACAGCTCACCAACTTCGCCGTTGCCCATCACACCAAGTTCCGCTCGCAGAGCTACGGTGAACCCGCGGTGGACTTCTCCAGCCAGGTACTGGCCTCACTGGCCGAGGGCGAGGGCCCGCAGTGGCGCGCCTTCTCCACGCTGCGCTGGGCCACCTCCGCCAACCACGTCTACAACCGCGTGGTCAGCTCCGGCGAGACCTTCACCTGGCTGCACTCGCCGGTGTTCCGCGCCGTCCCGCTGGACATGAAGGCCGAGGCCGACATCGACTTCATCATGGGCGAGAACCAGATATTCTGCCACGGCTGGCCTTACTCTGCGCCAGACGGCGAAGTGCCGGAACCGGGCTGGAGCCTGTATGCCGCTGCGTCGTTCAACAACCACAACCCGTGGCATCCGGTGATGCCCGCGGTGACCGCCTACATCGGGCGCATGAGCTACCTGCTGCAACAGGGCAAGCCCGCCAACCAGGTCGCCGTCCTGATGCCCACCGACGATGCGTGGGCCACCTTTGCGCCGGGGCGCGCCTCCGTTACAGCGGATATGGGCCGCTACGTCACCCCGGAACTGATGTCCACCATCCTCTCCGCCGGGTATAACGTCGACTTCATCGACGCCAAGGCCATTAATAAGGTCGGCCTGGGCACTCACCAGATTCTGCTGCTGCCAAACACCGAGCGCATTCCTGTGGAGACGCTCAAGAAGATTGCCGCCTACGTTGCAGGCGGAGGCAAAGCGATCGCCTTCGGCCGCCTGCCCACACTCACCCCTGAAGGCAAACCGCTGGGCGATGCGGGCGCAGACACCTCTGAGATCGCGCTAATCTCCGATGCAGCCAGCCTCACCCAGGCCCTGCACAACATGGCAAAGCCTGACTTCCAGGTAAGCGCCACAGACGATGCTACGGTCACTCATCTCGGCTTCATCCGGCGCAAGCTGCCCAACGCCGATATTCTACCTGGTGGTCAATACATCGAACCAGCCGCTGGATACTTCGGCAATCTTCGCCACGACCCATAAATTTGCCGAAGAGTGGGACGTTGACAACGCGGCTGCCTCCGCTGCCTCGGCGACTGGCCAAACCATCCATCTGGACGCCTATGGATCGCGCGTCTTCGTCTTCAGCGACACCCCCTCATCCGCCAAACAGGCACCCACACCGACCAAGCAACTGGCCGACCTGAGCAGCGATTGGAAGCTCACATTTACCGGTCTCAAGAAGACCGTCGATGAATCGACCCCAACCGACTGGATTGCTGATCCATCGACGATCCACTACTCCGGCGAAGGCGTCTACACGCGGGACTTCACCCTGGCCTCCGCGCCCTCCAGCCCTGTCTTCCTGCAGCTTGACGGGGGCAAGGCAGAGCCCATTCCGGCTCGCGCCGCGCACATTGCAGCGTACTACGACCCGCCCATCCAGGCGGCCGGACTGGTACTCATCAACGGCAAATCGGCGGGAGCGCTTTGGCATCCACCCTACCGGCTGGACGTTCCAAAACTGCTCAAGCCCGGCGTTAATCACATCGAGATCGATGTCTATAACACCGCGCTCAACGCGTGGTCGGCGCTGCCGCCGCACGACTACGCACCGCTGATCGCCAAGTACGGCGATAAGTTCCAGATGCAGGACCTGAACCTGGTCGCCCCCGTCTCCTCCGGCCTGCTCGGTCCCATCCACCTGGTCAGTGCGGAGAGATAATAAGCGCAACCACAGAGGCAACTCTGGAAGTACCACAATACGCGCTGACCGGACTATGATGCGCAAGCCCAAACTCGGCCAGCACTTCCTTCTTGATGAGGCCGCGCAGCAGGCCATCGTAGGAGCGCTGGGGGATCTGTCCGCGCGCACGGTTATCGAGATTGGCCCAGGACATGGGGTCATTACATCGATTCTTGCTGCGCGCTGTCAGCGGCTGATCGCTATCGAGATCGATGCTGCGCTTGCCGCCGAGCTGCGCTTCCGTATGCGCGAGCAGGCCCACGTCGAAATCGTGGAATCCGACATTCTCGAAGTGGACCTCGCAGCGCACATCCGGCCGGGCGAGAACGCCGATGTGGTGGGCAATCTGCCGTACTACATTACCTCGCCAATCCTGATGCAACTGTTTGCGGCGGGGGCAGGCGGTCTACTAGCGCGCGCCGTTCTGATGATGCAGCGAGAGCTGGCCGACCGACTGAGCGCCTCACCCGGTTGCCGCGAGTACGGCCTACTGTCGGCAACTACGCAGATGAACGCGCGCGTGGAGACGCTGTTCCACCTGCCGCCTACGGCCTTCTCGCCACCACCCGACGTATACTCCACCGTGCTACGGCTGGAGTTTGCACCACGCTTCCGCGATCTGGGGGTGGGCGCTGCGGGCTTCGACACGTTTCTACGCGCCTGCTTTGCGCACAAACGCAAGACGCTGGCCAACAATCTGCGTTCGGCCGGATTTGCGGGTGTGCCGATTTATTCAGCGGAGGATCTGCGCGCCGCGTGGCCAGCCGAAATTCCACCCTTGGCCCGTGCCGAGTCGCTGGCTCTGGAGCCGTTGGCCGCGCTATACCGTGCACTGGCCACACTCCATCCTCGCGCAGAATAGGCGCTACTGCTCGGTTTGGTGCGATTGTGTAGGAACCAGCGTGAGCAGAGCGCTTGCTCGAGTGCGCACCCGTTGCATAACCTCGGGGTCACCGGCAAGTGAGCTTAAGGTCTCTGCGATGGTTTGCAGTTCGATGGCATGTCCGTCGGCTACCTCGCGGCTGAAAGACTCCAGCTCTGCGTCTAGCCCAAGCCGGTCGTAGCGATGCAGGTAGTCCAGTTTTCGCCCCTCGTCCAATGTTTCCGCAATGCTTTGGAAGATACCGCTGATGGCCTGAACGTCCTTGTTATCGGAGTAGTTGTAGGTACAGGAGCCGGGGGAGCCATCCACGCCAACGCCACTGTAGTAGAGTGTTTTCTTGCCGGTGTCTGCAACGTTCTTTGCCGTGGAGGCGCAGGCTATCTTGAAGTGATTCAGGCTGCGTGCAAGTGCGAAGACCTTAGTGACAGTGGTGGGAGAGAGATGAAATATTATTGGGTGAAATGGCTGCGGAGGTGGAGGAGGATCTGCGTGGCCAGCCGACAACGGCATCTCCTCGCCCATATAACTGCCCAAACCATTCTCCGAGATCTCTAGGTGATAACGCGGCACCTGCAGGCCGGGACGCTCAAAGCTGAACATCACTTCGCCACGCGCTATAGACTTATCATCCAGTACAGCCCCAACTGCCGAGGGCGTGGGCGTCGACGGCTGCGCATGGAGATAAGCAGGAGGGGCAGCCGCCAACTGCGTGACGAGCAGGGCGGTCATCAAACCTAAACGAGCATGGTTCACCGGTTGTCTCCTTGCAACAGCAGAGTCTGCGCGGTGTGGATGTGGCAGATGGCGATAGCCAGCGCGTCGGCAGCGTCGGGCGACTCGGGCGGGCCGTCGAGGGCAAGTAGACGGGTAACCATGAACTGCACTTGTTCTTTTGCGGCGAGGCCGTAGCCGGTGACCGAGGACTTAATGGAGAGCGGCGCGTACTCCGCAACCGTAAGGCCGCAGGTTGCTGCAGCCAGCATGGCGACTCCGCGTACCTGACCCAGCTTGAGTGCGGACTTGACATTGGCCGAGAAGAATACATCCTCAATAGCCACGCAGTCCGGCGCATGCAACATCATCAACGCAGTCAGCTCCCGGTAGACCTGTGCCAGGCGCAGTGGCGTTTTTTCTTTTTTGTTGAGTCGAATGGTACCAGCGGCGACGTAAATCAGTCGTGGCTCGCGCGCGGTGTGATGCATCTCCACCACGCCGTAGCCGGTGTACTCCGTCCCGCAGTCAACGCCAAAAACCCGCATCGGAGAAGTCTATCTTAGTGGGATACCGGGATGCGAATACTGCAAACAGTCTATGATTATTTCGCTTATTTATTCATCCGACCCATAATGATGTCGATGAAAAAAACCTCAATAATCCAAAAGGCCAGGGACAGCAAAGCAAACACATGGAACGAATGCCATGGAATGATCTTCAAGGCCAAAAGAACTACATACGAGATGTAAATAATCTTGGTAGGTGAGAATATCGAGGCAGATAACTTCTTAACTTCTTCCATCATTCCCTCCATCATAAACTTGACGACATGCCCGCTGACCGCATGACATATACGGGATATGTCATTATCCCCCAACCTACCGTCTATTTTTAGAATCCTGAGCGCGGGAACTTACTTAGATACCTACTGAATACAAGTAGTTACTGGAGCAATCTTTGGCTTCTAGTGCACTTACTACTTCGAGATACCGTCCAGCGGAGAGCTGGCGGTGGCATAGAGGCGCCGCGCCATGCGTCCAGCGAGAAAAGCCTGACGCCCGGCAAGGACGCCGTACTGCATGGCCTCGGCCATCAGAATGGGGTCCTGCGCGGCAGCTATAGCGGTGTTCATCAGTACCCCGTCGAAGCCAAGCTCCATGGCGATGGTGGCGTCGGAAGCAGTGCCCACACCGGCATCCACGATCAGCGGCACCTCGGTTATAAGCTCTCGCAAAATGCGCAGGTTGGTGGTGTTCTGTAGTCCGAGTCCACTTCCGATGGGAGCGCCCAGCGGCATCACCGCAGCCGCACCCGCATCGATCAGACGCCGTGCAAAGACGATGTCGTCGGAGGTGTAGGGCAGCACGGTGAAGCCCTCCTTGACCAGCACGCGCGTGGCCTCGAGCGTGGCCTGAATGTCGGGGTAGAGCGTGGCCTTGTCGCCAATCACCTCGATCTTCACCCAGTCGGAGAGGCCGACCTCGCGCCCGAGGCGCGCCGCGCGGATGGCCTCGTCGGCATTGAAACAGCCGGCGGTGTTGGGCAGCAGAAAGAAGCGCTTGGGATCGATGAAGTCGAGCAGTGACTCGCTGCTGCGGTCGAGGTTCACGCGGCGCACGGCGACGGTGACCATCTCCGCGCCAGAGGCCTCGATGGCGGCCTTAGTATGCGGGCCGTCCTTGTACTTCCCTGTTCCAACGATGAGACGAGACTTGAACGAGCGACCTGCGATAACGAGAGGTTCCATGGTCACAGTTTACAGTTGCAAGTTGCAGGTTGTCAGTTGCAGGCAGAAACACAAAGCCCGCACTGATAGGCGCGGGCTCTGCGGCGGTGAGCTGTTGAGATTGACCTGAGGCGTCCTTGCCCGGACGGCCTTCGGCGCAGGATTGCTGAATCGCCGAACTACATGCACAGCCAAGAGCAGGACGCTCTAAGCCTCAGTCACCTCACGTAGCGTTGTACAACTGTTGCAATCAATTTTCATAGGCTGGACCATCCTCCTTTCCCGTGTAGAGGCAGCCTACGCGACTGGGCCGGGATGGTCAAGCTGGTATGTTCGACTGGCGCTACTTAAGATAGGCGCGGACGAGGTCAATGAGGTCTTCGGCGAGTTCGGATGGCTGGGCTATTTGCTTATCGGTGGAGAGCAGGTGTAGACGGATGTGGTCTTCGAGGACCTCGGCCATAAGGCTGTTGATACCTCCGCGGACGTTGGCAAGCAACATGAGAATGTCGGCGCAATCGTCGTCCGAGGTCAGCGAACGCTCGATGGAGTCGACCTGTCCACGGATGCGCTTGATGCGAGCAATGAGCTTCTGTTTTTCTTTATCGAGATGGGACATCATTTACTGATTTTATACGCATAATTTACGGATTTTATACTTGACAATATCCTAGGGGGGTATGGTAATAGTAACCTATGGGGAGTTCTCAGACCCCACAGGAGTGTTAAGACAACTTTATGAGCAATGAATCCGCACAAGAACCTCCAAGTACTGGATGCTCTTCCTTGTGTTGCGATGAGCGCTCAGACGACCGCCTCTAGCCCGGCTATAGACGATTCTCTCACCGCTCGTCCAGCATTTCGACCTGTGATTTGAGCCGTGAGCCAAAGGTAACGGAACCAGACTCACCCCTCCCTACCCGACGATCCGTGCATGTTCCCGTTTCCTCGCCTCAGGCGTTGAGAATGACGCCGTATGCACGGAACGCAAAGGAGGAACCATGAACAACAACGTACTCACCCTCCAGAAGACCACCCGGCTAACCTGTGCCTGGGTATCTACCGGCAATCCACGGAATCCACTCGCATGTGTGTGGGTGGACACGAACGCACAAAACAATTGCAAAGTTGCATCCTCCTCAAATGATGAATTGGGGGGGTTGCGACTGTGCGCCTAGCGGAACTCGAACGCGAAAAAGAAGAATCCCGTCTCTGGCAAGAGGCGCAAACCGATGTCGTCTCAGCGCCGGAGCCACAGGGTTTCCTCGTCAGTCACAAATGGCAGAAGCACCTGCTTACCTATCTGATGGTCTTCGGTCCCGGCCTGATCGTAATGGTAGCGGACAACGACGGCGGCGCTGTCTCCACTTACATTCAGGCCGGCGGACAGGACGGTCTGCACCTGCTGTGGACTCTGGTTGTGCTGTTGCCCATCTGCTACTTCGTCCAGGAGATGGTGGCGCGCCTGGGAATTGCAACCGGCAAGGGCCACGCCGCCATGATATACACCCGCTTTGGAAAATGGTGGGGGCGGTTCTCCCTCTTCGACCTACTGATAGTCAACTTCCTGACGTTGATCACGGAGTTCGCCGCCATCTCGCTAGCATTCAGCGCAATGGGCATAAGCCCACGCATCGCAGTCCCGGCAGCGGCGCTAGGTCTGACTCTGCTGGTGATTACTGGGAGCTTTCTTCGCTGGGAGCGCGCCGTCATCGCGCTCTGCCTGTTGGATCTAACATGGTTTGTGCTGGCCTTCCTCGTGCATCCCAGTTGGGCCACCGTGGCACGCAACACACTGGTTCCCACCATGCCCCTCGGCGGCGTCACCAGCAGCCTGGTCTTTCTGGTCATCGCTGTTGTGGGCACGACCATTGCGCCGTGGCAGCTCTTCTTCCAGCAGAGCTGCGTTGCGGAGAAACGGCTGCGCTTTTCCGACCTGAAGTGGGCGCGGCTGGACACGCTCATCGGCTCACTCATAACGGTCACCGTCGCCGGCGCCATGATGCTGGTAGGAAACTACGGCTTTCAGCACGGCATCGTCTTTCAGGACCCTGCCCAGTTTGCCGTCGCAATCATGCCCATGCTCGGCCACTTTGTGCGCAACGGCATTCTGCTGCTGATGGTGAATGCAGCCGTGCTGGGTGCAACCACTATCTCGCTGGCAAGCGCGTGGGCCTACGGCGAGGTGCAGGGCTGGGAGCACTCGCTGCACAAGAAGCTGTGGGAGGCACCGGGCTTTTATGCTACGTACATTCTCTGTGTCGGTGCGGCCGCGGCGTTTGTCCTGATCCCGCATGTTCCGCTGCAACTGGTCATCGTCAGTGTGCAGGTCTTCGCGGGACTGATCCTGCCGTCGGCCATCATCTTCCTGCAACTGCTGCTCAACGACCGCGAACTTCTGGGCGATCGCTGGGTCAACAAACCGTGGAACAACGTTATCAACTGGACCATCATCATCGTCCTCTTTGCCCTGTCGCTGCTGCTGGCGGCACAGGTGATGCTGCCAAATTTATTCAACTGAAGATTCGAGGTGACCCATGGCATCCGTACAGAACTCATTCCAACCGCAGTTTTTCAGCGTCATCCACCCGCTCAACGATCTGCCGGAGCAGAAATGCTCCACGGAAGGCCTGGGCCGGATTCGGATGACGAGGGCTGTCCGTATCTCGCTGGGCGTGTTGCGAGCATATCTGATTGTTATGTCTCTGATGCTCGGCTACCACGTGTTAGATCTGGCCGGTGTCCTGCACAAGACTTTCTGATGTACTTCGCTGACGCAAAGAAATTTTCAAACGGGTAAAGGAGACATCATGACCCGCAATCGTGAAATGTCAGGCCCCATTATGGATTCTTGCGCTGCCTATGACCCGGCGTCTGAAGGCGACTTCCGGCGAGAGGATATTTCTTGGGATATCGATCGCCGTGGCGGCGGTGATCATAGTACTGCTCACCGCGCATGTGATAGCCCAACCTGATCCAATGCTGCGTTGATCGATGGAAGGAACGATCGACGATCCAGTACATAAGAGAGACGAGTAAATGCTGTCTCTAAAGCATTCAATTGCCGTTCACATTCCGGCCATCTTTCATCTGTAAACTGCAAAGACTCTATGCTGAAAATGTCCCTAACAAGGCTTCTCCTCGGTCTTTCCGTGTGCTTCGCGGCGACCGGAGTGGCGGCGCAAACCGTGGCCGACGACGCGGCGCGGTCGATGAATCTGGTGCTGACGGATGCGGCGCGCCCGACTCGCATTCAGCCCGAGGCGCAGGCCGCCGGTCAGCCAGCAGCCCTTACAATGTTTCCACATCCAGATGCCACGCGCTACTATCTGGCAGGGCAGGCCAACATCATCTTCCAGGCGCATGGGCCGTTCCACTCGCCCTACAAGGGGACGAACAGCCTGTTGGGACGCGGCGAGTATAAGACATCGCTGGTGGGCACGCTGTATATGGGCGCGGAGCTGGTGCGCAACCCGGCAGACTCTTCGTCGTAGATCGCCTCAAAATGATGCGCCGGGTTGCGCACCAGCTCCGCGCCCATATACAGCGTGCCCACCAGCGATGTCTTATACTCGCCGCGTCCCAACAGGCTGTTCGTCCCCTTGTAGGGCGAGTGGAACGGCCCATGCGCCTGGAAGATGATGTTGGCCTGCCCTGCCAGATAGTAGCGCGTGGCATCTGGATGTGGAAACATTGTAAGGGCTGCTGGCTGACCGGCGGCCTGCGCCTCGGGCTGAATGCGAGTCGGGCGCGCCGCATCCGTCAGCACCAGATTCATCGACCGCGCCGCGTCGTCGGCCACGGTTTGCGCCGCCACTCCGGTCGCCGCGAAGCACACGGAAAGACCGAGGAGAAGCCTTGTTAGGGACATTTTCAGCATAGAGTCTTTGCAGTTTACAGATGAAAGATGGCCGGAATGTGAACGGCAATTGAATGCTTTAGAGACAGCATTTACTCGTCTCTCTTATGTACTGGATCGTCGATCGTTCCTTCCATCGATCAACGCAGCATTGGATCAGGTTGGGCTATCACATGCGCGGTGAGCAGTACTATGATCACCGCCGCCACGGCGATCAATATCCCAAGAAATATCCTCTCGCCGGAAGTCGCCTTCAGACGCCGGGTCATAGGCAGCGCAAGAATCCATAATGGGGCCTGACATTTCACGATTGCGGGTCATGATGTCTCCTTTACCCGTTTGAAAATTTCTTTGCGTCAGCGAAGTACATCAGAAAGTCTTGTGCAGGACACCGGCCAGATCTAACACGTGGTAGCCGAGCATCAGAGACATAACAATCAGATATGCTCGCAAAACGCCCAGCGAGATACGGACAGCCCTCGTCATCCGAATCCGGCCCAGGCCTTCCGTGGAGCACTTCTGCTCCGGCACATCGTTGAGCGGGTGGATGACGCTGAAGAACTGCGGTTGGAATGAGTTCTGTACGGTTGCCATGGGTCACCTCGAGTCCTCAGTTGAATAAATTGGGTAGCATCACCTGCGCCGCCAGTAGCAGCGACAGGGCAAAGAGGACGACGATGATGGTCCAGTTGATGACGTTGTTCCACGGTTTGTTCACCCAACGCTCCCCCAGCAGCTCACGGTCGTTGAGCAGCAGTTGCAGGAAGATGATGGCCGAGGGAAGGATCAGTCCCGCGAAGACCTGCACACTGATGATGACCAGTTGCAGCGGCACATGCGGAATCAGGACAACGCCGCCGCCGCGCCGACGCAGACAATGTATGTCGCATAGAAGCCCGGCGCCTCCCACAGCTTCTTGTGCAGCGAGTGCTCCCAGCCCTTCACCTCGCCGTAGGCCCAGGCGCTGGCCAGCGAGATGGCGGTCGTTCCCAGCACGGCCGCATTCACCATCAGCAGCAGAATGCCGTTTCGCGCAAAGTGGCCGAGCATGGGCATGATTGCGACGGCAAACTGGGCCGGGTCCTGAAAGACGATGCCGTGCTGAAAGCCGTAGTTTCCCACCAGCATCATGGCGCCGGCCACGGAGACCGTGAAGACTGAGCCGATGAGCGTATCCAGCCGCGCCCACTTCAGGTCGGCAAATCGCAACCGTTTCTCCGCCACGCAGCTCTGCTGGAAGAAGAGCTGCCACGGCGCAATGGTCGTGCCCACGACGGCGATGACCAGAAAGACCAGGCTGCTGGTGACGCCGCCGAGGGGCATGGTGGGAACCAGTGTGTTGCGTGCAACGGTGGCCCAACTGGGATGCACGAGGAAGGCCAGCGCAAACCATGTCAGGTCCAACAGGCAGAGCGCGATGACGACGCGCTCCCAGCGAAGAAAGCTCCCAGTAATCACGAGCAGAGTCAGACCTAGTGCCGATGCCGGGACCGCGATGCATGGGCTTATGCCCATTGCGCTGAATGCTAGCGAGATGGCGGCGAACTCCGTGATCAACGTCAGGAAGTTGACTATCAGTAGGTCGAAGAGGGAGAAACGCCCCCACCATTTCCAAAGCGGGTGTACATCATGGCGGCGTGGCCCTTGCCGGATGCAATTCCCAGGCGCGCCACCATCTCCTGAACGAAGTAGCAGATGGGCAACAGCACAACCAGAGTCCAGAGCAGGTGCAGACCGTCCTGTCCGCCGGCCTGAATGTAAGTGGAGACAGCGCCGCCGTCGTTGTCCGCTACCATTACGATCAGGCCGGGACCGAAGACCATCAGAGAGGTAAGCAGGTGCTTCTGCCATTGTGGCTGACGAGGAACCCTGTGGCTCCGGTGCTGAGACGACATCGGTTCGCGTCTCTCCGCAGAGACGGCATTCTTCTTTTCGTGTTCGAGTCCGCTAGGCGCACAGTCGCAGCCCCCCCAATTCATCATTCGAGGAGGATGCAACTTTGCAATTGTTTTGTGGTTCGTGTCCACCCAGACACATGCGAGTGGATTCCGTGGATTGCCGGTAGGTACCCAGGCACAGGTCAGCCGGGTGGTCTTCTGGAGGGTGAGAATGTTGTTGTTCATGGTTCCTCCTTTGCGTTCCGTGCATACTGTGTTATTCTCAACGCCGGAGGCGAGGAAACGGGAACATGCACGAATCATAGGTTCGGGAGGGGTGAGTCTGGATCTTTCAACCGCGGTCTCACACGCTCAATTCACAGGTCGCATGTTGTGAAGAGCGGTGTGGGAGTCGACTGTAGCAGGGCTAGAGGCGGGTCCCGGAGCGCTCATCGCAACACAGGAAGGAACTCCACGTACTCGGAGGTTCTTGTGCGGATTCTTTGCTCATAAAGTTGTACTTCTCCTGCGGGGACAGAAATGCCCGCTTGTTCTTTTTAGCATACCCCCCTACGGTATAGTCAAGTACAAAATCCTAAATTATGCCTATAAAATCAGTAAAATGATGTCCCATCTCGATAAAGAAAAACAGAAAGCTCATTCTAGCATCAAGCGCATCCGTGGACAGGTCGACTCCATCGAGCGTTCGCTGACCTCGGACGACGATTGCGCCGACATTCTCATGTTGCTTGCCAACGTCCGCGGAGGTATCAACAGCCTTATGGCCGAGGTCCTCGAAGACCACATCCGTCTACACCTGCTCTCCACCGATAAGCAAATAGCCCAGCCATCCGAACTCGCCGAAGACCTCATTGACCTCGTCCGCGCCTATCCTCAAGTAGCGCCAGTCGAACATACCAGCTTGACCATCCCGGCCCAGTCGCGTAGGCTGCCTCTACACGGGAAAGGAGGATGGTCCAGCCTATGAAAATTGATTGCAACAGTTGTACAACGCTACGTGAGGTGACTGAGGCTTAGAGCGTCCTGCTCTTGGCTGTGCATGTAGTTCGTCGATTCAGCAATCCTGCGCCGAAGGCCGTCCGGGCAAGGATGCCTCAGGTCAATCTCAACAGCTCACCGCCGCAGAGCCCGCGCCTATCAGTGCGGGCTTTGTGTTCTGCCTGCAACTGACAACTGCAACTTGCAACTGTAAACTGTGACCATGGAACCTTTCGTGATCGCAGGTCGCTCGTTCAAGTCTCGTCTCATCGTTGGAACAGGGAAGTACAAGGACGGCCCGCATACTAAGGCCGCCATCGAGGCCTCGGCGCCGAGATGGTGACCGTCGCCGTGCGCCGCGTGAACCTGGACCGCAGCAACGAGTCACTGCTCGACTTCATCGATCCCAAGAGATATTTTCTGCTGCCCAACACCGCGGGCTGTTACACCGCCGACGAGGCGATCCGCGCGGCCCGCCTGGGCCGCGAGGTGGGTCTCTCCGACTGGGTGAAGATCGAGGTCATCGGCGATCAGGCGACGCTTTATCCCGACGTGCAGGCGACGATCGAGGCCACGCGCGTGCTGGTCAAAGAAGGCTTCACCGTGCTGCCCTATACCTCCGACGACATAGTGTTTGCAAAGCGGCTGATCGATGCGGGCGCCGCGCGGTGATGCCGCTGGGCGCGCCGATCGGCAGCGGACTGGGACTGCAGAACCAGCGCCAACATGCGCATTCTGCGCGAGATCATCACCGAGGTTCCGCTGATCGTGGATGCGGGCGTGGGCACCGCTTCCGACGCGGCGATTGCCATGGAACTTGGCTTTGATGGGGTGCTGATGAATACCGGGATCGCAGGAGCGCAGGATCCCGTGCTGATGGCAGAGGCCATGCAGTATGGCGTACTCGCCGGAAGGCAAGCCTATCTCGCTGGACGCATGGCGCGGCGCCTCTATGCCACCGCCAGCTCTCCGCTGGACGGTATCTCGAAGTAGTAAGTGCACTAGAAGCCAAAGATTGCTCCAGTAACTACTTGTATTCAGTAGGTATCTAAGTAAGTTCCCGCGCTCAGGATTCTAAAAATAGACGGTAGGTTGGGGGATAATGACATATCCCGTATATGTCATGCGGTCAGCGGGCATGTCGTCAAGTTTATGATGGAGGGAATGATGGAAGAAATTAAGAAGTTATCTGCCTCGATATTCTCACCTACCAAGATTATTTACATCTCGTATGTAGTTCTTTTGGCCTTGAAGATCATTCCATGGCATTCGTTCCATGTGTTTGCTTTGCTGTCCCTGGCCTTTTGGATTATTGAGGTTTTTTTCATCGACATCATTATGGGTCGGATGAATAAATAAGCGAAATAATCATAGACTGTTTGCAGTATTCGCATCCCGGTATCCCACTAAGATAGACTTCTCCGATGCGGGTTTTTGGCGTTGACTGCGGGACGGAGTACACCGGCTACGGCGTGGTGGAGATGCATCACACCGCGCGCGAGCCACGACTGATTTACGTCGCCGCTGGTACCATTCGACTCAACAAAAAAGAAAAAACGCCACTGCGCCTGGCACAGGTCTACCGGGAGCTGACTGCGTTGATGATGTTGCATGCGCCGGACTGCGTGGCTATTGAGGATGTATTCTTCTCGGCCAATGTCAAGTCCGCACTCAAGCTGGGTCAGGTACGCGGAGTCGCCATGCTGGCTGCAGCAACCTGCGGCCTTACGGTTGCGGAGTACGCGCCGCTCTCCATTAAAGTCCTCGGTCACCGGCTACGGCCTCGCCGCAAAAGAACAAGTGCAGTTCATGGTTACCCGTCTACTTGCCCTCGACGGCCCGCCCGAGTCGCCCGACGCTGCCGACGCGCTGGCTATCGCCATCTGCCACATCCACACCGCGCAGACTCTGCTGTTGCAAGGAGACAACCGGTGAACCATGCTCGTTTAGGTTTGATGACCGCCCTGCTCGTCACGCAGTTGGCGGCTGCCCCTCCTGCTTATCTCCATGCGCAGCCGTCGACGCCCACGCCCTCGGCAGTTGGGGCTGTACTGGATGATAAGTCTATAGCGCGTGGCGAAGTGATGTTCAGCTTTGAGCGTCCCGGCCTGCAGGTGCCGCGTTATCACCTAGAGATCTCGGAGAATGGTTTGGGCAGTTATATGGGCGAGGAGATGCCGTTGTCGGCTGGCCACGCAGATCCTCCTCCACCTCCGCAGCCATTTCACCCAATAATATTTCATCTCTCTCCCACCACTGTCACTAAGGTCTTCGCACTTGCACGCAGCCTGAATCACTTCAAGATAGCCTGCGCCTCCACGGCAAAGAACGTTGCAGACACCGGCAAGAAAACACTCTACTACAGTGGCGTTGGCGTGGATGGCTCCCCCGGCTCCTGTACCTACAACTACTCCGATAACAAGGACGTTCAGGCCATCAGCGGTATCTTCCAAAGCATTGCGGAAACATTGGACGAGGGGCGAAAACTGGACTACCTGCATCGCTACGACCGGCTTGGGCTAGACGCAGAGCTGGAGTCTTTCAGCCGCGAGGTAGCCGACGGACATGCCATCGAACTGCAAACCATCGCAGAGACCTTAAGCTCACTTGCCGGTGACCCCGAGGTTATGCAACGGGTGCGCACTCGAGCAAGCGCTCTGCTCACGCTGGTTCCTACACAATCGCACCAAACCGAGCAGTAGCGCCTATTCTGCGCGAGGATGGAGTGTGGCCAGTGCACGGTATAGCGCGGCCAACGGCTCCAGAGCCAGCGACTCGGCACGGGCCAAGGGTGGAATTTCGGCTGGCCACGCGGCGCGCAGATCCTCCGCTGAATAAATCGGCACACCCGCAAATCCGGCCGAACGCAGATTGTTGGCCAGCGTCTTGCGTTTGTGCGCAAAGCAGGCGCGTAGAAACGTGTCGAAGCCCGCGGCGCCCACCCCCAGATCGCGGAAGCGTGGTGCAAACTCCAGCCGTAGCACGGTGGAGTATACGTCGGGTGGTGGCGAGAAGGCCGTAGGCGGCAGGTGGAACAGCGTCTCCACGCGCGCGTTCATCTGCGTAGTTGCCGACAGTAGGCCGTACTCGCGGCAACCGGGTGAGGCGCTCAGTCGGTCGGCCAGCTCTCGCTGCATCATCAGAACGGCGCGCGCTAGTAGACCGCCTGCCCCCGCCGCAAACAGTTGCATCAGGATTGGCGAGGTAATGTAGTACGGAATATTGCCCACCACATCGGCGTTCTCGGCCGGCCGGATGTGCGCTGCGATGTCCACTTCAGAATGTCGGATTCCACGATTTCGACGGGGCCTGCTCGCGCATACGGAAGCGCAGCTCGGCGGCAAGCGCAGCATCGATCTCGATAGCGATCAGCCGCCGACAGCGCGCAGCAAGAATCGATGAATGACCGATGTCCTGGGCCAATCTCGATAACCGTGCGCGCGGACAGATCCCCAGCGCCCCGACGATGGCCTCTGCGCGGCCTCATCAAGAAGGAAGTGCTGGCCGAGTTTGGGCTTGCGCATCATAGTCCGGTCAGCGCGTATTGTGGTACTTCCAGAGTTGCCTCTGTGGTTGCGCTTATTATCTCTCCGCACTGACCAGGTGGATGGGACCGAGCAGGCCGGAGGAGACGGGGGCGACCAGGTTCAGGTCCTGCATCTGGAACTTATCGCCGTACTTGGCGATCAGCGGTGCGTAGTCGTGCGGCGGCAGCGCCGACCACGCGTTGAGCGCGGTGTTATAGACATCGATCTCGATGTGATTAACGCCGGGCTTGAGCAGTTTTGAAACGTCCAGCCGGTAGGGTGGATGCCAAAGCGCTCCCGCCGATTTGCCGTTGATGAGTACCAGTCCGGCCGCCTGGATGGGCGGGTCGTAGTACGCTGCAATGTGCGCGGCGCGAGCCGGAATGGGCTCTGCCTTGCCCCCGTCAAGCTGCAGGAAGACAGGGCTGGAGGGCGCGGAGGCCAGGGTGAAGTCCCGCGTGTAGACGCCTTCGCCGGAGTAGTGGATCGTCGATGGATCAGCAATCCAGTCGGTTGGGGTCGATTCATCGACGGTCTTCTTGAGACCGGTAAATGTGAGCTTCCAATCGCTGCTCAGGTCGGCCAGTTGCTTGGTCGGTGTGGGTGCCTGTTTGGCGGATGAGGGGGTGTCGCTGAAGACGAAGACGCGAGATCCATAGGCGTCCAGATGGATGGTTTGGCCAGTCGCCGAGGCAGCGGAGGCAGCCGAGTTGTCGACGTTCCATTCTTCGGCAAATTTATGGGTCGTGGCGAAGATTGCCGAAGTATCCAGCGGCTGGTTCGATGTATTGACCACCAGGTAAATATCCGCGTTTGGCAGCTTGCGCCGGATGAAGCCGAGATGCGTGACCGTAGCTTCGTCGGTGGCGCTGACTGGAAGTCAGGCTTTGCCATGTTGTGCAGGGCCTGGGTGAGGCTGGCTGCATCGGGGATAAGCGCGATCTCAGAGGTGTCCGCGCCCGCATCGCCAAGCGGATTGCCTTCAGGCGTGAGCGTGGGCAGGCGGCCGTACGCGATCGCCTTGCCTCCGCCTGCCACGTAGGAGGCGATCTTCTTGAGCGTCTCCACAGGAATGCGCTCGGTGCTGGGAAGAATCAGAATCTGGTGGGTGCCCAGGCCAACCTTATCGATGGCCTTGGCGTCGATGAAGTCGACGTTATACCCGGCGGAGAGGATGGTGGACATCAGTTCCGGGGTCACATAGCGGCCCATGTCCGCGGTCACCGAGGCGCGGCCCGGCGCAAGGTGGCCCACGCATCGTCGGTGGGCATCAGGACGGCGACCTGGTTGGCGGGCTTGCCCTGTTGCAGCAGGTAGCTCATGCGCCCGATGTAGGCGGTCACCGCGGGCATCACCGGATGCCACGGGTTGTGGTTGTTGAACGACGCAGCGGCATACAGGCTCCAGCCCGGTTCCGGCACTTCGCCGTCTGGCGCAGAGTAAGGCCAGCCGTGGCAGAATATCTGGTTCTCGCCCATGATGAAGTCGATGTCGGCCTCGGCCTCCGTGTCCAACGGGACGGCGCGGAACACCGGCGAGTGCAGCCAGGTGAAGGTTTCGCCGGAGGTGACCACGCGGTTGTAGACATCGTTGGCGGCGGTGGCCCATCGCAGGGTGGAGAAGGAGCGCCACTGCGGCCCTTCGCCCTCGGCCAGCGAGGCAATGTTCTGGCTGGAGAAGTCCACCGCCGGTTCACCGTAGGGTCTGCGAGCGGAACTTCGTGTGATGGGAAACGGCGAAGTCGGTAAGCTGCGTCAGGTAGTTCTCGTTCACCAGGTCGGTCAGCGTCTCGCCGTAGTCGTGGCGGACGGTGTCGGCCGCGACGCTGCCCCCGGCGGCCAGCTCCGGAAGGTGGGGAATCAGATGGTCGCCGCGGCGCTTCTGGAACTCGGAAGCCATATTGGGGGTCCAGTCGGAGCCTTCCGCCTCCAGCGAGTCGGAGAAGATGGCGTATGGCGGCGTCGAGCCGAACGCGCCGATCAACGGCGTGCCGACCTTCTGCAGATAGTGCGGATACCGCGTCGTGCGAGAAGTGGTCCAGCACGAAGCCCTCAGACTCACCGCGACACGTTACCTGCATCCTGGGATGGCTCTGGATGAAGAACGGCGCTGTACGCGGTTTGTTGGTGAGCGTCAGCGCGGCTGTGTTGCCGGAGACAGTGATTGGCTTGGCGGTGGCTGCATCAAACGCGACGGCCGCAGGGCCGCCACGTCCGCCGCGTCCGCCGCGCCCTGCAAACGCTCCACCCGCCGCTGGATCTGGAGCGGGCGCAAGCACTGGCGTGCTTGCCACTACATCGGCGATGTCGGCTGCAATGAGCGATTCGCCCTCTCGCAGAGTGGGCATTGCGACCGAAGTAGCGCCTGCGGGCACAGGAACCTGGGTTA
>CAWERM010000061.1:0-10443 GCA_963810995.1 uncultured Acidobacteriaceae bacterium
GAACGAACGATCAACGAGAACTCCTGCGCGCCTCCATTTTAGGACCCGGTGGAGGCGAGGTCGGCGCAGCGGACTAGTCCACCTGCAGCCACCTCCCTATTAGAACATCCAACACGGCGTTTGGAGTACCTGGGGGCGCGACAAGGACGAGAAGGAGAGGATTGACATGGCGAAGAGCAGAGCATCGGGCGGCGGGAGCAGCAAAATATTTATGGGATTCCTGCTGGGCGTGGCCGTGGTGGTGGGCGGCGCGGCGGCGTATTTGCGATGGGGCCCGCTCCCGGTGGCGACCGCCGACAAGCCGTTTCCCTTCGAAAAGGCGATCGTCAGCGTGCCACTGAATGCGCGGATCGCAAGCCAGATGCAGGTGGCGCCGTTCGGCACCGATGAGGACGCCTTCGAGGGCGGAGCGCATGTGTATCGAGCACAGTGTGCCGCGTGCCATGGTACTCCGGGGCATGATGTTGCGTTTGCCAAGAGCATGTACCCGGTGGCGCCGCAGCTATGGAAGAAGCACGCCTCGGGCAACGTGGTGGGCGTAAGCGACGACGAGCCGGGCGAAACCTACTGGAAGGTGGCCAACGGAATCCGGTTAACCGGGATGCCAGCGTTCAACCATGTGCTGACAGATACGCAGATGTGGCAGGTGACGCTGCTACTGAAGAACGCCGACCAGCAACTGCCCGATCCTGTGATGAAGATCCTGATGGAGCCGTAGGGTGGGGAGCAGGTTTAGACCCAACTTTTCTCGTCGAAGGACTTGAATCCTGCGGCTGTGAGGCGCTCGAGTTCGGCGATCAAGTCGGCATCCGGGACAGTCTTGAAGTTGAAGCAGGCCTTGCCCTGCATGCGCTTTTTGAGCGCGGGAGAGATAGTACCGCTGAGCGATTCGTTCATGTAGAGCGGCAAGAGATGGAAGCTGACATACGCCTTGCCCATGCGGACCATCCCAAAGTACATGGGATGTCCCTTGTGCTGGGGAAAGGGCGAGGGTTTGCGGCCGACGAGCGTGTATTCGGTCGCGCTGTCGGTCTGCACGGCAAGCCGGTCCAGATGGTGGCGGCAGACCTGCTTGAGCTCGGCAAAGACTTTGTCGAAACTGTCGGTGCTAGTGGCCATGCAACCTCCCGCTGCTTTCACTTCAGCGAATAAGATGCGGCAGTAATGAACTGGAAGCTATTTTTCTTGTAACCGGTGGAGGGATCGTTGAGGAAGTTGTCGGTGGAGCTTACGGTGAGTCCGAGGCGCTTGAAGACCGGCAGAGTGAGGCCAAAAGAGGCGTTGGCGGAATAGGCGCTGGAGTTGTTCCATGCTGGCAGGACGCTGGCCGATTGGGTGAAGACGAGCTTGCGCGGCAGGTTCCGATGGTATGCCTCAGACAGAGTGGAGCCGATCAGGTTCTGATCGCTGGAGGCGGTCTGGAAGGTTTGCTTCTCGTAGTGAAGGTCGGCCTTCACGTCCATCTGCTGACTGGAAGATTTGAGTGTGGTCCAGCCGATCCCGCTGCCGAACGTCTCCTGCAGATTGAGCCCCTGCGCATAGTTGTGGTCGAAGCCGATCTGAGTCAACACGAAGAATTGCGGGGAAAAATATTCGTCGCGCTCAGCATGCGTATGGAAGATGCTGGTGAGCGCAATGGAGGGCGGCGAAGGCGGAGCGGTCTGCGGGATGACCGGCGAGGTGAGCTTGCCATAGGTCTCCTGCAGGTCGAAGCTGGTGCGGTTGCGCGCCGGCAGGAAGGGTACAGCAGGAATGGCGCGGACCAAAGAGAGTCCCGTGGTGTAGGTGGTGCCATTGTCGGTGGAGCGCACAATAGTGGCGCCGCCATGGACAGAGCCGTTCCAACCGTAGAGCGGGCCAGGCTGTTTGGCCAGTTCACGAGTATAGGTTGGCTGGTCGATGATGTAGGCGATCTTTTCCTGCGGCAAGGTTTCGACTGCGCCGTTAGGCGTGGTTACGGAGAGGGTTTTGTCGCTGTACTGGACCGTGCCCCGCGTGACCGCACCGGGGCTGATAAGACCGTATTTGCCAAGGACGGCAAAGTTGTCGCTGGAGTTCAGCGACTTGACCTTGTCCAGCGAGACGGTGATCTCGCCGGCCATATCGCTCTTGAAGACGATGGAGTTTCCGACACCGCGCTCAAGCTGGCCGGTGAGCTGGTCGCCGTTGGTGAAGACGATAATGTCCGGTGGCGGCTTGGGAGGATTGCCCTGGGCGTGGACGAGTGGGGCTATGCAAGAGGCCACAGCGATAAAAAGGAGAGTGACCTGAGTTATGGCCGTTCGTCGGAAAAACTTTCTGATCCGACCTACACCGAAGTTCATCCATTAAGGATAGCGTAGCCTTGTACCAGGAGCCAATGACGATGAATCCTATGATGCGCGTGCTGGGTACGGTGCTTCGGCTGGTTGGGGTATCGAGCCCAGAGGACACCCAGGCCAAGGCGAAGAGAACAGCGGAGCTGCCGTCGTGGCGCAAGGCGGAGAAGCCAGAGAGTCCGGCGACGCAGGACCATCAAGAATAGACACTATTGTAGGCTTAGGAACTGCTGCAGGTT
The DNA here is from genome assembly GCA_963810995.1 of uncultured Acidobacteriaceae bacterium. GTDB lineage: Bacteria > Acidobacteriota > Terriglobia > Terriglobales > Acidobacteriaceae > Edaphobacter. The sequence continues at coordinate 2,558 of CAWERM010000061.1, forward strand.
TTCTGCGGCGCTGGCGATGGCGCGGGCCAGGCTCAGCTTAGCGAGGTTGTGGGCGAAGACGCTGTTAATGACATCGAGATCGGCGGAGGTGAGCGACTCCTGCGCCTGAACAACTTCGACGTTGTCGGTGACTCCGGCATCGAAGCGCTGACGGGTGAGATCGAGGGTCTCCTTGTTGACCTGTAGGTTGCGCTGGGCCAGCTTGACCTGGCTGGTTGCGGCCTGTAGATCGAGAAAGGCGTTGCGCACATCGCTTTCCACCTGGCCTTTGAGGTCGTCGAGTTCGGATTGACGCTGCGCAAGGGCAGCCTGTGCGGTCTTGATGTCGCCTTCGGCGCGGCCTCCCTGCCAGATGGGGATGCTGAGCGTGGCGGCAGCGGAGAAGGTTGCACTGGCCTGCGCGGGGTTGGTGCCGATGGTGCCGTAGTTGCCGTTGATGGAGAGCGAGGGCAGACGCTCGTCGTGGGCTGCGGCCAGGGCGCGTTGCGCGGCACGGACCTGCGCCTCGGCGGCCTTGATGTCGGAGCGGCGGTCGAGGGCCTGATGGATGGCGTCGTCGAGGGTGAGCGTGGGGGCGACGGCGAAGGGAACGTCGTCGGTGAGTTCGTAGGCGTCGTTGGGCGGAAGGCCGGTGATGCGGGCGAGAGCGATCTTCTGTTTGTCCAGCTCGGTCTCCAGAGAAATGACGCGTTGTTGCTGGGTGAGCTGCTCCACTTCGCTGCGATCGACATCGATCTGCGGCGATAGACCGACGGCGCGCTTCTGCTGCGTCTGCTGGAAGAGAGCGGTGGCGGTGTCGAGCTGCGCGTGGGCAGAGGCAACGCGCTCCTTGGTGGCGATGATCTGAAGGTACTCGCCGCAGACCGCGAGGACGACCGCATCTCGTGCATCCCGCGCAGAGAGTTGCGCCGCATGGACCTGCTCGCTGGAAGCGCGGAAGTTGTTCCATGCGGTGAGATCGACCACCGACTGCGTGACACTGCCGCGCAGGTCGATGTTATTGTATGGGCCGACGATGGTGGGGAAGTTGAAGCCGGGGATGGGAATATGGACACGGAATCCTTCGGCGGCGAGGTTGGTTTGCGCCAGGTTTTCGGCGAGGTACCCGCTGACATTGGGAAGCAGCGCGCTGCGCGCGATCTCGCTCTGGCCTTGGGCCTGGCTCACCGCGCGGTTGAGGTTCGCCGAGCCAAGGTTGTAGTTGAGGCCGCGTTCGATGGCGTCGAGCAGTGAGAGCTTGCCTGCGAATGGGAACTTCGCCGTGCTGGATGCGCTACCGGTGTAGGGGCCCTGCACCTGTACCGAGGGATTGATGGTCGTCACGCTGTTGGTGGTCCCGGCGATGGGCGCTTCGATGGCGGTGACGGAGCCGTTGTTTCCGGGGCGTCCGGAGAGCGGCAACGACGTGGCCTGCGTGTGCTGTGTCTGCGCCGCGCTCTGGGCAGAGGCTTGCGTTGAGAACGCGAAGGCCCCAATACACGCGAGGAGTGCGATTGCAGCGAGGGGAAAAACCGGAGCGATTTGAATCTTCGACTGATTCATGGCGAGGAGTCCTTCTTGCTAGCTGAGTTGCTTGCGGAATCGCGTGATGCTGAGCGAAACCAGGACGACAGTGAAGAGAAGCAGGCCGAGAAAATTTGGCCAGAGGTCCATAAATCCGCTTCCCTTCAGCGTGCTTCCGCGGACGATGGTTGCGAAGTGATGGACGGGGTTGAGCACGGTGAGCGGCTGTAGCCACTTGGGCATGGCCTCGACAGGATTGAGAGCGCCGGAGAGCGCGGAGAGCGGCGGGTTGACGAAGAAGCTGGTGAGCTGTGCCTGTTGTGCCGAGCGGCTGAAGGTGGCAATGACAGTGCCGATGCTGATGCCGGAAAGGATGCACAGACAGCCCGCGCCGAGAAGCATCAGGAGGCTGCCGCGAAATGGAACTCCGAAGACCAGCCGGACGACGGCAAGGGCCGCGAACATCATCAGGGTGAGAAGAAAGAAGAGCGGCGCAATCTTGGCGATGATGATCTCGGTGGTGCTGGCGGGAGACATGAGGAGCTGTTCGATGGTACCTGCCTCGCGCTCGCGCACCATGGCGGCGGACGATACGATGGAGCTGTTCAAAATAAGAAGCAGCCCGAGTACGCCGGTGACGATGAACCAGGAATCGACTAAACCGGGGTTGAAGAGGAACGCGGGCTGCATCTGCACCATGCCGCGGCGCGCGAGGCTGTCGGCTGCGACAGGCTGCACCTGAAGGTGAATTCCCTGCTGTCGGAGGCCGTTGTTGTAGCTCTGCAAAACGCCCTCCGCGTAGGCGCGGGCGATAGTGGCTGTGTTGGCGTTGGTGGCATTCAATAGAAATTGCACGGTGGTGGGACGCTGGCGCGCGAGGTCCCGCGCATAGTCGTAGGGGACAACCACTCCTGCGTCGGCGTCGCCACAGCTGACCGCGTCTCCGAGTTGATCGACCGAGGGGTAGTAGCCGGCGAGGCGAAAGCTCTTGCTCTCGGTGAGGGTAGAGATCAGCTCACGGCTCTCCGGCGAATGGCTGTCGTCGACCACGGCGAGGCGGACATCGGAGACGTTAGCGCTGAGCGCGAAGCCAAATAGGGTGAGTTGCAGGACAGGCGGCAGGACAAGCGAGAGCTGTAGGCGGCGGTCGCGTCGAATCTGGTTGAACTCCTTGCGCACCAGAGCAAGCAGACGGTAGTTGAAGAGGCGATTGAGGAGGTCTCTCATGGCTATGCCTTCACCTGCATGCGCCACATGCCGCGCCACGCAAGCGCGTAGAAGATGGTACCGATGACGGCGATGATAAGGACCTTGTACCAGACAGCGGGCCATCCTCCGCCCTGTAGCAGGGCGTCGCGCACGATCTCGATGTAGTAGCGGCCCCAAACGAAATTGGAGATCCAGCGCAGGGCGATGGGAATGTTCTGGATGGGAAACATGAGACCGGAGAGAAGAAAGACAAGCAGGAATCCGCCGAGAGCGACCGCCTGCAGGGCCGCGGTCTGGCTGGGAATGACCGCTCCGACCATGGTGCCGAACGAGGCCACGCAGAAGGTGTAGAAGATAGTGGCTATGATGACAGGAGTGGGATCGCCGGCAAAACTTAGGCCAAAGTAGGTAAACAAAAACGCGGACATGACAACAGCCTCGCCGAGGGCGACGGCCATGAAGGCAAGAATCTTGCCCAGCAGAAACTCGTGCGCGGAGATGCTGGAGACGTAGACCTGTAGGATCGTCTTTTGCTCGGTCTCCTTGGCCATGGCTAGCGCGGCCAGCAGCGGCGGGAACATGGAGATGGCAAGCACGAAGACTCCGGGGCCGTAGAATTTCTTCGAAGAGAGGCCGGGGTTGAACCACAGGCGTATGGCGGCCTGCACGGGTGCGGCCTGACTGCCGTTGGCGAGTTGCCAGTTGTATGCGGCAGCGATGAGGCTGGCGTCACCGGAGACAAGCTTGGCGGTGTTTGCGTCGGATGCGTCCAGCATGAACTGAACGGGCGTCTGTACTCCGCGTGCCAGGTCGCGGCCAAAGTGGGGCGGGATGATGAGCACAGCCCGCGCTGCATTGGAGGCAAGCGCCTCTTCGGCGGACTTGTCCACCGGCCACGCGACGACGTGGAAGGAGATGGAGGCGCGGAAGGCGTCGATGAAATTGTTCGAAGCGGAAGAGCCGTCGAAGTCCTGCACCGCGATGGGGAGATCGCTGACCGTGAGCGATAGCGCCGCGCTCATCAGCAGAAGCATGACCACGGGAAGCAGCAACGCGAGGGCAAGCGTGCGCCAGTCGCGAACAATCTGGGTGAGCTCTTTTCGCACCTGCGCAAGGATTCGTCTCATGGCTGCTCCTGTTGGCTGCGCTGATTATTTTTATGCTTCAATGGCCACCTTGCCTTCGAGACGCGCCTGCTCGACGATGGAGATGAAGACGTCTTCCAGGGAGAAGCGGTCTTCGCGCGCGCTGAGTACGTGCAGGCCGTTTTCTTCCAGCCGTTTTGTGGTTTCGCGGATTGCGATCTCCGGCTCGTCTTCGGTGATGAGATGAAGACGTTTGCCGAAGAGCGAAACGCGCCAGCTTTCGGTGGATTGCTTCAACAGGTCCACGGCGCGCTGCGGCTGGTCGACCAGGAACTGGATTAAATGTCCGGACTGGCGGGCCTTGATGCCGCTAGGCGTGCCTTCGGCGACCAGCTCGCCGGCAACCATCATTCCCAGGCGATTGCACTGCTCGGCCTCTTCGAGATAGTGCGTGGTGACGAGGATGGCTGCGCCGCCGTCGGCGAGGCGGTTGATCATGGTCCAGAAAGCGCGGCGGGCGAGCGGATCGACGCCGGAGGTTGGCTCGTCGAGGAAGAGGATGTCCGGCTCGTGCATGATGGCTGCGCCAAAGGCAACGCGCTGCTTCCATCCACCGGGCAGGCTACCGGTGATCTGGTCCTGCTTGCCATCGAGGCCGGAGAAGGAGAGCACCCAGCGGATTTTTTCCTCGCGCTCCTCGTCGGGGACGCCGTAGACACCGGCGAAGAAATCCAGGTTCTCGCGGATGGTCAGATCGTCATACAGGGAGAACTTTTGCGACATGTACCCGATGCGCTGACGCACCACCGGAGAGCGGAGATTGTCCCGCGCGCCGGCAAGCTCCATGTCTCCGCTGGTTGGTTCGAGCAGGCCGCATAGCATTCGGATAGTGGTGGTCTTGCCCGCGCCATTGGCACCCAACAGACCGTAGACCTCGCCATTGCGGATTTGCAGGCTGACGTTTTTTACCGCGGTGAACTCGTCGAACTGCTTGATGAGGCCGGTGGCACCGATGGCGACCTCTCCGCGCAGATTTCCGTGGTCGTGGCGCGCGGGAAACTCGGCCGTCTCTGCGCTTTGCCCCAGCGCACGCAACTTGGCGACAAAGGTATTCTCCAGCGTGGGTTGATCGACATGCATCTCGTCGATGGAGACTCCCGCGCGGGACATATCTTCGGCGACTCGATTCTGCTCTTTGTCCGGATCGCAGACAAGCAGGTCTAGGCGATCGCCGAAGCGCTGCACGTCGAGGATGTCTTTGCCTGGGCCGGATTGCGCGGAGAGAAGCTTCTCCGTCTTGCGCAGGTTCGGCGTGCGCAGCTCGATACGCATTGCGTCAAGACTCGCGCATAACTCCGCCGCTGTGCCGATGCTGAGGATTTCTCCCTGATGCATGAACCCGATGCGATGGCAGCGCTCGGCTTCGTCGAGATAGGGCGTGGCAACGAGGATGGTGAGGCCTTCCGACGACAGATGGGCGAGCACATCCCAGAACTCGCGGCGCGAGACTGGATCGACGCCCGTGGTCGGCTCGTCGAGCAACAGGATGTGGGGCTGCGGGACCAGCGCGCAGATGAGCGAGAGCTTCTGCCTCATGCCGCCGCTCAACTTTCCGGCGAGGCGGTCGGCAAAGCGGTGCATGTCGAACATGCGCAGATATTGCTGGCCGCGGTCGAGGATTGCCTGCGGATCGATGCGGCGCAGATCGCCGCTGTAGCGAATGTTTTCCGCGACGGTGAGGTCGGGATAGAGGCTGAAGGTCTGGGTGAGGTAGCCGGTCTGCGAACGCATCTCACGCGCCGGGCGGCCGAAGATGTTGGCCACGCCGGAGGTCGCTTCCATCACGCCGGCGAGGATCTGAAAGGTTGAGGTTTTACCCGCGCCATCGGGACCAATAAGGCCGAATATCTCGCGCGGGTGGACTTCAAAGCTGATTCTGCGCACAGCCTCGAGCTTGACCGTAGTGCTTGGTGAGGCCGCTAACCTCAATGGCTGACGGCTCGCTGGGCATCGCCCTGCGCGTTGTCGATCGACTTCGCGGTCTGGGGTCGCGGCGATCACTTATGGCTGACCTTTGGCCAGCGTGCTGCCGCTGACGAGGACTTCGCCATCGACAGGCATTCCGGGCTTGGCGAATCCGAAGCCGGCTTTCAACTGCAGCTTGATTCCGACCACCTGCTTGATGCGGTCGTCGCGGAAGTAGGTGTTCTCCGGCGTGAAGGTCGCCTGCGGGATCGATGCGCGAAACATACGCGTCGACGGGCTTTTGCGGGTTGGAGTCGAGATAGACACGCGCGGGCTGGCCAACTTTGACCTTGCCGATATCGCCCTCTGGAACGAAGCCGCGCAGATAGACTTTGGTCAGATCGAGCAGCGTGATGACGGCGGTTCCTGCTGGAATGACCTCGCCCGGCTCGGCGGCACGCGTGACGACGGTACCGCTAAACGGCGCGCGAATGGTGAGGTCGTTGCGATTGTCTTCTGCCTCGGCAAGCTGTGCACGTGCCTGTTGCGTCTGGGCGGTTGCACTGGCGACTTCGGCTTGCTGCTCGGCAATCTGGCGCTTAACCAGCGCAACCTGCGACTCGCGGATGCCGGGATTGGAGCGGATTCCCTGCGCGGTAGTCAGTGCGTCTTGCGCGGCATCGACACGCCGCTGCGCGGCGTCAACCGCGGCTTTCTGCTGATCGGCGGTGGCGGCGGCCTGCAGGCCTTGGCGCTCGGAAACGGCGCCGGTCTTGGCAAGGCGCGTGTAGGCGTCCTTATCGAAGGCGGCGATCTGATACGCCGCCTGCTGCTGTGCCAGCTCTGACTGCGCCGCGGCGAGATCGGCCTCAGCCTGCTTGACGCGTCCTTCTGTGTCGAACTTGGACTGGCCTACCTGCAACTGGCCCTGGTCCAACTGCTGTTGCAGGACCGCGATCTGCTGGCGTGCGGCGTCGCCCTTGGCTTCGGCAGCCGTGAGCGCGTCCTGCGCCTGGTCCTCGCGCGCGCGAATCTGCGCGTCGTCGAGGATGGCGATCACGTCTCCGGCGTTGACGCTGTCGCCCTCGCGAACGCGGACTTCAAGAATGCGGCCAGTGGTTTTGGAGGCGACGGCGGAGTCGTCTCCCTCAATGCGGCCGCTAACGGCGACGATGCTATCGGGCAGTGCGGGCGTGGAAAAGAAGATGCGCCAGACGACGAGGCCGACTATTATTAGCAGCGCCGCGGCTGCGGCGATGCGAATCCTTCTGCGACGTTGCGATGTGGCTGCTTCCACTGCATCCAGCGTTGCGGATTCGGCAGCAACTGACGCCGCAGAATTTGCGGTGTCTGGCTGAATCGTCGGCTCGGCCTGCTGCGGCTGGCCCGGTGATGTGGGTTCGGTCATTTACTTGCCCCTCGGCTTAACGGCTCGTTTGGTTTGTTGGATGCTCCCGCAAAGGTCTTCGTGCGAAAAGTCTGAATATAGGAGAGAGAGAAGTCGGCAATGTGGTCTGCGATGCGCTCCACCTGATCAGGCGTCATCTCGAACTCCGGCCAGATTGCAGTCACCAATGGGCTGGCCAGCGCGTAAACCATGATCTGCCCCAACAGGCTGATCGCACACAGACGCGTGCTCTCGTCCTCCGCGGGCAAGCCGAGCATCCCACCTATGAGTTCCAGCATACGGTGAAACAATGGCTGGCCCGCTTTATTCACAAGTCGCCGGAGCGCCGGAGTCGGCTGCGCCAGCTCATGGGCCATGATCCGGAAGTTCCAGTCTGGCCGGTCCCCCGGAACAGACTGTGAATACGGGCGCGAATGACTGCGCGCAGAATCTCTTCAGGCGGGGCCGACAGGTCGAGTGCGGTCTGCGCCGCCTGAAATTCGGCGAGGCGCGCGGACTGCCGCACCACCTCGGTGTAGAGGCCCAGCTTGTCGCCAAAGTGATAGTTGACCGCGGCGACGTTGGCGCCGGCCGCGACGCATATCTCGCGTATGGTGGCCGCTCGATAGCCGCGGTCGGCGAAGATGCGCCCGGCAACGTCCAGCAATTTATCGCGCGTGGGTTCCGGGGCCGCCGGTTTGCGACTAGCAATACGATGGTTGAAACGACATAAAGAA
>CAWERM010000062.1:0-6697 GCA_963810995.1 uncultured Acidobacteriaceae bacterium
GATTCGAAGACTTTCGGAATGCGTTCCTCTTTTTCGCCAAGATAGTCGATCTGCAGTTCCATCATCTTGCGCAAGTCGATGGCACTCACGCCGTCGATCGCCAGCATGAGACTTTCCTTCAGAAGGGGTCTTGAATCTTTGCCAAATCGGCATCCAGCGAGAGGATCCCATCCCTTCGCGCCTTGTAGGCGTAGCGCAACAGGTTCTGTACCAGGGAGTCCGACTCCGGCTCGGAATTGAAAAAGGCAGATTAAGATGGAGGAGCGCCTGAAGGACAATCTTAAAGCGGGAATTGAACCATGACTGCGCCTAATGTTCCGCCCAGGACAATCAAGGCCGCGGTCGGCTGCAGAACCTGCGCCAACTTGCCTCCATCGAGCATCAATCCGACTACGATTCCGGTCAGAGCGAGGGCGATGCCTCCAAGCGTGCTCTTATCTATAGTCATCTTCCTCAAGTCCAATCATCGATGCGCGAGCAAAATGGGGTCAATCGGTCCAAGACGCTGAAAAATCACATCATGCATTCCTCGTGATTGACAGCCCTGGCCCTCCTCGGATTCCAGCCGTGCAGTCAAGTTCAGTCAACTGGATTCCTTCTATCGGCAGGTTGACGGAAAACCGATAGGCCGCCAGTACCGGAAGGCCTGACGCGAACTGTGGAAAACCGAAGCTAAAGCCGTTCGCATTGCCCTGTTACCACTGGAAATAAGCTCTTGCCCTGCCGATAGACAGTAGGCAATCCGACACTTAACGGCACGCGGTATGTGTCCCGCAGAGTCGAATCCACCGACCAAACGCGCGTTATCAGGGAACGAGGCACATGTTTTCAATCATCGGAATTCTCATCGTTTTCGGCGCGGTGCTGGCCGGCTTCCTGATGGAAAAGGGGCCGGTGGCTGTTCTCATGCAGCCATCCGAGTTTGTGATCATCGGCGGCGCGGCAGTTGGCACACTGCTTGCCGCGAACCCGATGCATGTGTTGAAGAAGATTGCGTTGGATCTGACCCGGAATCTGTTAAGGATCGACGTTTTCCAAGCAACGCTATCTCGACTCGCTCAAGATGATGTTCACTCTCTACAACAAGGCGCGCAAAGACGGAATGGTGGGGATCGAGACCGATATTGAGGAGCCGGAGAAGAGCCCGCTGTTCACCAAATATCCAGCCTTTCTGTAGAACCATCACATTCGAGATTTCGTGTGCGACACGATGCGGATGGCGATCACGGGAGGCGCGAGCACATTTGACGTCGACCAGATGATGGAACTGGACATGGATGTCCATCATGCCGGGGCGACACAGCCGGCGACCGCGTTGTCCACCATGGCCGATGCATTGCCCGGCCTGGGAATCGTGGCCGCTGTTCTGGGTGTGGTGATCACCATGAGCTCGCTGGGCGGGCCGCCGGAGGAGATCGGGCGTAAGGTGGCGTCGGCGCTGGTGGGTACATTCCTGGGCATTCTGCTGTGCTATGGCTTGGTGGGGCCGCTGGCGTCGAACCTTAGCAAGCTGAACGACGAAGAGCATGCGTATTATCACGTCCTGCGTGTTGTCATGCTGTCGTTTATCAAAGGGATGTCTCCGCTGTTGGCAATCGAAATGGCGCGACGGGCAATTCCCGAGCATGTCCGCCCCAGTTTTCAGGAAGTGGAGACAAGCTGCCGCCAGAAGGATGCATCACCCATACCGGCAGAGGAAGCGGCATAGTCGGATTAGGGAAGGGTTGGCATTGTGGAACAGACACCGGAGATCATCATCATCAAGCGAAAGGCCCTCCATGGGGGACACCATGGAGGCGCCTGGAAGGTCGCTTATGCCGACTTCGTTACCGCCATGATGTCGTTGTTCATCGTTCTCTGGATGATGAACGCAAGCAAGCAGGTGCAGGAGGCGGTGGGCGGGTACTTCAAAGACCCGCGAGGCACAGCCAAGGTTGTGGGGACGAATAAAAACGGTGCAGGCGACTTTGTTGCGTTGAGGAAGGAAGATATGGAGAAGCTGAAACAGGAGCTTCTGCAGGCAATCCACCGTCTCGACCCTGAAAACAAGCTGAAGGACAGGATCGAGATCACCATCACGCAGGAAGGGCTGCGCATCGAGCTGATGGAATCCGCGAAGGGCACATTCTTTGAATTGGGAGATACGAAGCCCACCCCGGCGTTGAAAGACATCCTCTCTGTACTGTCGGGGGAACTGGGAAAGCTTCCCAATAAGGTGTCCATCGAAGGGCACACCGATTCCAAGCCCTATTCAGGCAATCGCGCGTACGACAATTGGGACCTATCGTCGGAACGCGCCAACGAGGCGCGCAGATTGATGCAGTCCGAAGGCGTTCGCGATGACCAGGTGTCGCAGGTGCGTGGCTTTGCCGATCAGCGTCTGCGTCTGCCGCAACAACCCGAAGACCCGTCCAATCGCAGGGTCTCGGTGATTGTGCAATACCTGGAGAATGACGGCGCCGAAGTGGCGCCTCCCGATGCGATCAAGCAACTGGCGAAGCAGATCTCAGGTGCGCAGGGTGCAAACACAGATACTCCAAGTCCGCAGACTCAGACGAAGTAGGATGATCGAGGATTAGCTTACAAGAGCCAGACGGCGTCGATCCTGGGGAGCCGTCAGGGATGCAACGAGTCGCGCCACCGCGTTGCGCTCACTGTCGGATGTATAGATGAATTTCATGCCATCCTGCGTCGCTCCAGCATGTGCGACACGCACATTGAGTTCGAGCGTCTGGTTCTGGAATGTCATGGAGACCGTGCCGCAGGCGTCAGGCGGCAACGGCTGACACAACTCCAGCCTCATGCCCTCTCTGCTGATGTCCCTGCAACGCCCCAGGCGCGTCGAATTATCGGCGGTGAGCCGGACAGGAAGATCGACAGGATATCTTGGTGACCGATAATCGAACCGCTGCATGGTTGCTCCGCGTCAGTTCTCGTGAGTATACACAGGTCCCCCCAGAAACGCAATCCTTCTTTGCTGGGATGAGTGCAAGGGCCGTTGGATGGGACCGATCTCTTCTATAAACATTTGCAATAGAAGGATTTGATCCAGGTCGTGCGCGGGTAAAACTGTAATTATGGTGGCCCAAAACGAGAAAACGGCAGTAAGAACCAGTCATTTCCTCGGCAAAACTACAGTGGGTTGCTAGTACTGGACCAGATACCCGAACCAAAATGACACCAATTGTGTATTGATTTCAATCTTTCGACCACGTAAGAACACAGTATGCAAAGATGCACGTCGAACAGAGTTCAAGACTCTATCGGCATATAGAGGGAAAATTTCCAACATTTTTTTCGATTATTTTGGGTCGAAGATTGTTGTGCGGCAAACGGTACGGTGTCCTTCGACTACGCACTCCACGATACGCTGTGTGCGGCGTTGCCGAGGACAATAACCTTCATATTTTTCAATGACTTATGCCTATTTTTCGGTCGAATCGGCCTAAGGCTCTGAAAGCTTGTCAGGCGGGAATGGGGCTAACGCATGTACGACAGTATGCCTATAAATGCTGCTGGAAGCACCAGTTTCATAGCGGATGAGGGCCATGAGCTATCTGGCCAAAGCGCTCCGATCTTCAATGCTCTAGCCGGCCGCCGCATCTTGATTGTCGAAGACGACGAATCTCTAGCCGGATTCCTCGCAGGCGAGCTGCAGTCCAAGAGCTTCGCCGTGGACATTGTCTACGATGGAGAAGCGGCGGTGCAGGCTCTGCGGGGCGAGCGGCTGTACGATCTGCTGATCCTCGATCTCAATCTGCCAAAACTTGATGGCATCGCCGTGCTGCAGAGTATCAAGCCGTCGCAGCAGCGATTGCGTATGTTGGTATTGACTGCGCGCAGCCGGGTCGAGGACAAGGTCAAGGCCCTGCAATGCGGAGCCGACGATTGCCTCACCAAGCCATTCTCCTTCGCAGAACTGCTGGCTCGAGTGCAGGCCCTGCTGAGGCGCAATTCAGGCTTGATCCCAAACTGCTCGAAGGTCGGCGACCTGACCCTGGACCGCGAGGAGCGCCGCGTGGAGAGGAACGGCCGGCGGATCGATCTGACGCCACGCGAATTCGCCATTCTTGAATTCATGATGCGCAACCCCAGGCGCCCCATCTCGCGGGCGACCCTGCTCGAAGAGGTCTGGAACACTCCGTTCGATCCCTCGACCAATATTGTGGACGTGTACATGAAGTACGTGCGCGACAAGGTCGATCTTCCGGGTGAGCCCAAACTGACCCACACCATTCGCGGGGTCGGATACGAGCTGCGGGATGCCTAGCGCAACCCTGGAACTATGCCCCACACCCATCGTCAAGGACGACGAACTAGGCAGGCTCTGCGCATCGATGTCGCAAGGGCTACATGCCATGGCGCAGCCACTCACCATTCTGCGGTCCGCGGTGGCAGCCTTGACCGCGCCGGGCGTCACCGCGGTTGACCGGAAACGCTACCTGGAACTCTCGATCCAGCATGTGGAACGTACATGCGGCCTGTTCGAGTGCATGCAGGAGCTGGTGATTGCCAGCCAGATTCAAGCGGATTGTGAGCCGGTCGATCTTTCAGAGGTGCTTGCGGAAGTGGTCGAAGATCAGAAGGCGGCACTTGAAACCTCCGGCGTCGCGCTCCGGATAGACACGCCAACCGGCCTGCCGCCCGTGCAAGGGGAGATGGCCAGGACGCTGCAGGCGCTTACCGCTGCACTTAAGATTGCTGCTTCGGTCTCTTCCCCGGGCGGCCTCGTCGAATTGCTGGTCACGGTGCGCAAGGGGTTTGTCGAGCTGATCCTCCAGACCAGGCGTGTCCACGGACGGCTTCTGAATTCCGCGGAGCGTCTCAGTCTTGCACTGGCCGAGGCGAATATCCGGAGCCAGCAGGGTAAGTACGACTGCGTTGAAGATCCACTTCGTGTATTTATAGCGTTACCTCTACAGGATGGACTTCCGTGAAGGGCCACACTCCAAGGCGGTTATGGTCACATCGTTACCTCGGCAATACGGTAACGGTGCAAGAGGGAACTCTGGTCGAAGGTGCTTAATATCAAGGTGGAAATAATCCTATGAATCCCATGCGCATTCCCGCGGTTCCACAAGAGCGAGCCGAAGATCGGGCGCCCATCAACGTATTCGTGGTAAGTCCCAACAGCAGCCTTCGCCAGGAGTTGCTGGAAAAGTTGGGGCATCCGCGCTGGAATGTGATTGAGGCAGGCAGCGGCGCGGGAGCGTTGGGACTGCTCCGCAAGCACGGCGCCGACGACGCAGTCCTGTTGCTGGACCCGATGTTGCCGGACCTTGAGCCGGGCGAATTCAACCGCATGGTGACGGACCGCTATCCCCACACCCAGGTTTTGCTGTTGAACTCCCACACCGGCCAATTGCTGGCGGGAAGTGCATCGCCCACCCCTGTATCGACCGGGCTGCTGGACGCGGTGAACCGAAACGGGCCCATCCGCAGCGGCCTCTTTCCAGTTCCGCCGAACGAGGGCGAGGGCCTGCACACCATGCCGGAAGGAGTCATCCAGATGCACGGCATGATAGGCAAATCGGAGCTGATGCAGCGCTCCTACGCCACCATCCGCATGGTCGCGGTGCGCGATACCACCGTCCTGATTACAGGCGAAAGCGGAACCGGCAAAGATTTGGCCGCGCAGGAGATCCATCGGCTGAGTCCGCGCAGAAAGCAGCCGCTGGTGGTGGTGAACTGCGCCGCCATCCCCGAGACGCTGCTTGAATCGGAACTCTTTGGATATACCAAGGGGTCGTTCACCGGCGCGGTGCAATCGCGCATCGGGCGCATTCATGCGGCGCATGGCGGCACGCTGTTTCTGGACGAGATCGGGGACATGCCCTTGTCGCTGCAAAGCAAGATTCTCAGGTTCCTGGAACAAGGAGAAGTGCAGCGGCTGGGTGGCAACGACAACTTCAAGGTCGATGTCCGGGTGATTGCAGCCACCAATGCCGACCTGAAGAAGCTAGTCGCCGAACAGAAGTTTCGCGAGGACCTGTACTACCGTATCGCGGTCTTCCCCATCCATCTGCCACCCCTGCGGGACCGTATCAGCGATCTGGAAGAGCTTGCCGTCGCGTTTGCCGCTAAATATATCCCGGGAGTTATGCTGAGCCGCGAGGCGCTACAGGTGCTGGAACAGCATCCGTGGCAGGGAAATGTTCGTGAGTTGCGCAATGCAATCGAACGGGCCACGATCCTGGTGGGGTCTGGACGGGAGATTAAGCCCGAGCACATCGTTCTATAGCTCTGTCTGCCCATTTTGGGGTATACGGTTGCAGTTTGGCATTCATCGTGCAATTGCAATAGGCAGATGCTGCCCAGTTCTCATGGTGTTCCAATAAACACGGTCGGCCCGGAGGCTCTACACAGCCCGAGGATGCTGGCGGACGCCTTCTCGGAGTTCATTTCTGCGTCGTCGCTGCTGGAGGCCTCGTACCGCGATCTGCAGCAGGAGGTCGCGCATCTTGGCCTGGAATTGGCGGAGCGCAATGCCGCGCTCAGCCGGAGCCTGGCGGAAAATGGCCGGCATGCGCGCCGCCCTACAGCAGATGATCGATTCCATGCCGTGTGGCGTGCTGGTGTTGGACACCGCCGAAACCATCGTCATGATCAATCCGGAAGGCCGCAGGCTGCTAGAGCTGGGCAGTGCGCCGGTACGTAGATTGCGCGATCTTTCCGCGATCAGCCAGGTCAACTTCGA
>CAWERM010000063.1:0-6201 GCA_963810995.1 uncultured Acidobacteriaceae bacterium
GCACGCTGTGCGATATAGAACTTCGTTATTCCCTGGGCCGAGGTGACAGCGGCATCTATGTCTACTCCATCCTCAGCCATCCCGCCTCCTACCCGGCAGCCGGGGTGGGCGCGGAAGACCGCTACATCACCCGGCTCAATCAGGCCTTCGACTGGATCACCGTCGACAAGGACCGTAACATGCTCGAGGCTGCCCCAACCGACTGGGGAACCGGTGTGGTCGTCCACGCCAAAGAGCAGCGCATCATGAGCAAAGGCGTCTATAAGAACTCCGTCGAGCATAAGTACAGCTACTCCGGCATGCAGTACAAGACCAAGGCCTATGGATGGTCCAGCACCAAGTACCACATCGGCGCGTGGTTCATTAACCCCACCATCGAGTACCTCAGCGGCGGCCCTACCCGCATCGATCTCGATGCCCACTTTGGCGACAATGGCGATCCCGAGCCCATCATCCTCGACTACTGGCACAGCGGCCACTACGACGGCACGCGGGCCAATATCGCTGCCGGCGAGGAATGGACCAAAGTAATTGGGCCCATCTTTGTTTATGTCAACTCGCTGGACACACCCAAGCCCACCTCGCAGGCTGAACTCGATACGCTGGCCGCAACGGCCGGCAATCCAACCGTCCCAGCCAGTTGGACCGCGAACGCGAATGCCCTGTGGCAGGACGCGTTGGGACAGTACAAGAAGGAAAATACCAAGTGGCCCTTCGACTGGGTGAAGGGCGTGGACTACACCCCTCTGGCTCAGCGCGGCACCGTCACCGGCCAGATCGTACTTGATGATCCTCTGGCACCCAAAGGCGCCTCCAAAAAGCTTCCCCACCTGACCGTCGGCCTCACCCACCCAGACGCCGATCCGGCCACCATGGCCAGGCAGGCTCGGCCATTTGTCCCTGCTGCTCCCGGTGCGGCACCTGGATCGACACCCGTATTAGCGCCGAGCGCTTCGCCCCGCGGAGCTGTGGGTGCAGCGCCCAGCGCCGGCCAGGGTGGAAGGTTCGGAGGCGGAGGAGGCTTTGGCAACTTCGCACCGGCGGCCGACGCTGGCAGTTGGATCCATGAAGCCAAGTATTATCAGTTCTTCAACGATGGAACCGAGGATGGCAAGTTCACCATCTCCAAGGTCCGTCCCGGCAACTACACGTTGCATGCCACCGCCGATGGAGTTCTGGGTGACTTCGCTCAGGCCAACATCACCGTCGAGCCTGGCAAGACAGTAAATCTGGGTAAGCTGGTTTGGAAGCCCGTCCGCTACGGTAAGCAGATTTGGGAGATCGGCTACCCTGACCGCGCTGCCGATGAATTCTTCAAGGGCGACGGCGACAACTACTGGCTATGGGGCTGGAATATGCGCTACGCCCTGCTGTTCCCCAACGACCTTACCTACACAGTTGGCAAGAGCGATTGGCACAAGGACTGGTTCTTCGAGGAGGTGCCCCATGCCACCAACCTTTCTTTTGTAAACCCAGACGCTAAGGACCCTGCCAACCAGCGTTTTGGCTGGGTGAAAGCTGAGTCGCTGACGCAATATCCGCAGACCGATCAGTCCGGCCCCTGGAAGATATATGGTCGAGGACGCGATACCGTATGGACCATCAAGTTCAACCTGCCTAAGACGATGCAAGGCACCGCTTTCCTGCGCGTTGCACTGGCCGGTGCCAACAGCATGCGCGGCGGGCTGACGGTCGCCGTCAATGGCAAGAGCGCCGGGGCAATCGGCGACGGCAGCGATCCCCTCAACGCACGCCTCATCAATACCGACGCCATACGCTACAACACCGACAAGGGTCTGTGGCAGCAACGTACCCTGAAGTTTGATGCAGCGTTGCTCAAGCCCGGAGAGAATGAGATGACCTTCACCGTGCCCGCCGGAGACCTGCAAAGCGGCGTCGTGTGGGATTACTTGCGTCTTGAACTCGATGAGAGTTCCAAATTCGCCGGCGCAACTCCAACGCCGGTAGCTCCATAGTGCCCCAACCCCATACGCGATACATAACCATTATTTGCCAATCATAAGATTTCCAATTGACCAAACCACTCTGCTAGGATGACCCCCGCCATGAATACATTCGATTCCGCCCGTCGCGATCTTTTGAGACTCAGCAGCATGGGTCTTGCCGCCTCAGCCGTCTCCGCCATCCCCGCGCTGGCCGCGGCCAAGAAGCCCGCCGCACCGGCACTCTCCCCCATGCTCTTCGACGTACGCGCGTTTGGCGCCACAGGCGATGGCAAGACCGTCGATTCGCCCGCCATCAATAAGGCCATTGAAGCAGCTGCCGCGGCCGGTGGAGCCACCGTCATCTTTCCAGCCGGCAACTACCTCAGCTTCTCGATCCGGCTAAAGAGCCACGTTGACCTCTACCTCTCGCAGGGCTGTGCCATCATCGCGGCGGATTCGCCCCTGCCCACCCAGACCACCGGATACATGGGCGGTACATACGATCCTGCCGAACCCAAGACGGCATGGGATGCCTACCAGGACTACGGCCACCAGCACTGGCACAACTCGCTGCTGTGGGGCGACGGCATCAGCGACTTCTCCATCACTGGCCCAGGCCTCATCTGGGGCAAGGGGCTCAGCTTCGGCGCAGGCCCAGGCAGGCCTCCCGTCGAGTCAGGTGGCGCTACGGGAGTCGGCACCCATGTGGAACGGCCCGGCGACATTGCCGCAGCAGGCACACCCGGTGCAGCAGGTGGACGAGGCGGTGCGGGTGCAGCGGCGGGAGCAGGAGCGGCTGGCGGACGGGGCGGAGCAGGCGCAGCGGCCGGGCCGGGTGGAGCGGCGCGTCCAGGACGCGGCAACTATCCCCAGTTCCAGGCAGAGCAGGCTGGCGTCGGCAACAAGGCCATCGGCCTCAAGAACTGCCACAACGTCGTCTTGCGAGACTTCTTTATCCTCAAGGGTGGGCACTTCGCGATCCTTGTCACAGGTGTCGACAACCTCACCATCGACAACCTCAAGATCGATACTGATCGCGACGGAATGGACATCGACTGCTGCAAGAACGTGCGCGTCTCCAACTGCACCGTCAACTCCCCCTGGGACGACGCCATCGTTCCTAAGTCCAGTTTCGCATTGGGTTACAACCGCTCCTGCGAAAATATCACCATTACCAACTGTTACGTCGCCGGCTGCTGGGAGTTGGGCAGCGTGCTGGACGGCACATGGAAGCGCAGGTCGAATGGCGGCACCGGACGCATCAAGCTGGGCACAGAGTCCAACGGCGGTTTTGTCAACCTCTCCGTCTCCAACTGTGTCTTCGAGGGCTGCCAGGGTCTCGCACTGGAGACCGTCGACGGAGGCCATCTGGAAGACGTTGCCATCAGTAACATCACTATGCGCGACATCATCAGTTGCCCCATATTTCTGCGTCTTGGCGCGCGCCTGCGCGGGCCCAAGGGCGCGGTGGGAACAGACCAGAGCACGGTCACAGGCACCCTCAAGCGCGTACTTATCTCCAACATTGCCTGCCACAACACCGCCTCCAGGTTCGGCTCCAACATCACCGGCATCCCCGGCTTCCCCGTCGAAGACCTCAAGATATCCGATGTCTACGTGGAGTGCGTCGGCGGAGGCACACCCGATCAGGCCAAGATCGAGGTCAGCGAACACGAAAACTCCTACCCCGAGCCGTCCATGCTGGGCCCACTCCCCGCCTACGGCTTCTACTTCCGCCACGTCAACCGGCTGGAGATGAGCCACGCTGAGGTCGCGCCCATTGCGCCCGATGCCCGTCCCGCCATCTATCTCGACGAAGTGCATCGAGCGGATTTCTTCGCCATCACCGCGCCCAGCTCGCCGCCCGCCTTCTCCATCAACAAGTCCACCGATGTGCGCATCCTGATGAGCCGCGCCGCGCCCGATTCCGTCACCCCGTAGATCGCAGTATCTGCCGCCCAGCCTGTTAAATATAGCCATGTGTTCAGAACACAGGACTGCAAAGCTCTGCGTACACATCGCTGCAAGGAGTTAACCGTTGAAACAAACGTCCGTTCTTCAATACAGGATAGGAATCAGCATCGTTCTGGCATGTGCGTTCGGGAATCTCCCGGCCTCCGATGCGCAAACGGTGCAAACCAAGGGAGAAACCATCGTGTTGCTGCGGCACGGGGAAAAGCCGTCAGGCGGACTTGGCCAGTTGAACTGCAAGGGACTGAACCGCGCGCTCGCGCTCCCCTCCGTCCTCATTGGACGGTACGGCAAGCCGGACTTCATCTATGCGCCGAATCCGAGCATGCAGGTGAACGATGGTAACAAACAGCCGACTTACTCTTATGTAAGGCCGCTGGCAACCATCGAGCCCACCGCAATCCGCCTTGTCATGCCGGTGAACACGCAGATCGGGTTCCTGCAAATCGATGAACTACAGAAGACGTTGCTACAGCCGGCCTATGCACACTCATTGATCTTTGTAGCGTGGGAACACGAGAAGCTGCGGGACTTCGCCGTCCAAATGCTGCAATCCTACGGTTCGGGAGCGGCCCAGGTGCCTGAATGGAACAACGACGACTATGAGACCATCTATGTCTTCCACATCACTCGCTCCGGCAACAACGATACTCCGCAAGCTACGCTGGAAATTCAAAAGGAAGGGCTGAGCAGCACACTGAGCGACGCCTGCCCCGGCCCTCAGTAGATCTCCGGCGAATGCTGACAGTGGCTTAAACCCTCTTCAAATTGCATACTGGTTCAACCGCACGGATGCAAGGAGTTGTCATGCGCATCGTCGACCTGCGTGAAATAACCGCGCCGATCTCAAGCCCGATTGCCAACGCATATATCGATTTTTCGCGGATGACGTGTTCACTGGTCGCTGTCGTCACGGATGTAGTGCGCGATGGCAGACCAGTAATCGGATATGGATTCAACTCCAATGGACGCTATGGCCAGGGTGGGCTCATTCGCGAACGCTTTGCGCCGCCGCTTGCTGGAGGCACCGCCGACCAGTCTGATGAACGACGCCGGCGACAACCTCGATCCCGACCGCATCTGGGCCGCGCTGATGCATAACGAGAAGCCCGGCGGGCACGGCGAGCGCAGTGTCGCCGTCGGCACCATCGATATGGCGGTGTGGGACGCCGTAGCAAAGATCGCTGGCATGCCGTTGTTCCGGCTGCTGGCGCAGCGTCATGGCGTGCAGGCCGATCCGCGCGTCTTCGTCTATGCCGCCGGTGGCTACTACTATCCCGGCAAGGACCTGGCCGCACTGCGCGCGGAGATGCGCAGCTATCTGGACCGCGGATACACCGTCGTCAAGATGAAGATCGGCGGTGCAAGCATCGATGAAGACCGCGAACGCATCGAGGCAGTGCTGGCGGAGATCGGCAGCGAGGCCCAGCTCGCCGTGGATGCCAATGGCCGCTTCAATCTGGAGAACGCCATCGCCTACGCCAAGATGCTACGCCAGTATCCTCTGTTCTGGTACGAGGAGGCCGGCGATCCGCTCGATTACGCGCTGCAGGCGGCGCTGGCGGAGTTCTATCCCGGCCCCATGGCAACCGGAGAAAATCTCTTCAGCCATCAGGACGCGCGCAATCTGCTGCGCTATGGCGGCATGCGCCCGGACCGCGACTGGCTTCAGTTCGACTGCGCTTTGTCCTACGGCCTGTGCGAGTATCTGCGTACCCTCCAGGTGCTGAAAGTCGCGGGCTGGTCGCCGCGCCGCTGCATTCCGCATGGTGGCCACCAGATGTCGCTGAACATTGCCGCCGGGCTCGGACTGGGCGGGAACGAAAGCTATCCCGACCTCTTCCAGCCCTATGGCGGATTTCCCGACGGCGTCCGCGTCGAAGGCGGATACATTACCATGCCCGATCTGCCCGGCATCGGATTTGAAGGAAAAGCGGATTTGATCCGTGTGATGCGCACGCTTGCGGAGTAGACCCACTATGCCTGATAACGTTTCCAGCACAGCATCACGCGCCACGCGCCGACCCCTGCTGGGGCCGTTGTGGCTACAGGTGTTGGTGGCCATCGTCTTTGGCATCCTCATGGGAATCTCCTTCCCCCACCATGCGGTCGCGCTCAAGCCGCTGGGGGATGGATTTGTCCGGCTGATCCGCATGACGCTTGCTCCCATCATCTTTGCCAGCGTCGTCATCGGCATTGCCCGTATGGGCGACCTGAAGGAAGTAGGTCGAGTCGGTGCCAAGGCTCTGCTCTACTTCGAGATGGTCTCCACCGTCTCGCTCCT
>CAWERM010000064.1:0-5739 GCA_963810995.1 uncultured Acidobacteriaceae bacterium
TATCCTCGCCGGCCACCAGCACACGCCCCTTGTCCGGCTTTAGAAAGCCCATCAATATCTTCAGGGCAACCGATTTGCCTACGCCTGAGCGTCCCAAAATGCATAGCGTCTCGCCCGGTAGTACGGAAAAGCTCACATCATCCAGCACCACGAAATCGTCAAAGGAGATCGATACATGATCGAACGCGATATACGGCCCAGGATGGTTGCGCCTTTCCGGCACGGCCTCTTTGGCCGCCACATTCTGCTGCGCGGCCTCAGCCATAAACTCCTGCACCGTCTCCTGCGCCTCGGCGGAGACCTCGGGAGCCAATTCCTCCTGCCCGGCCTGCACCGCCTCTGAATCCACGACGTTGTGCGCCGCTGCGTCTCCTCCGCCCGCGTCGCGTTCGTCCATCTTTAAACCCTGCTCTGACATAAGTGTCTCTATGATGCACCATTCGCGTACGCGAGCGGACGAAACCGTCCTCGTTGTCGTACTAACCAAGTGAGCGATAACTAAACTATTAACCCCGAATAAGTCCCCATGTAGAAACGAAGTAGCTCGTAACCCAGTAAAACGCCCCCGTTATATCTTAGTAAACCCTACTCTCATCCTTTAGTTACTGAAGATTGCAGGAGTAATGCATAGATGTCTCTTCAACCCTATGCCTCTCCGAGGCTAGCCAGAAAGCGCACGATCGACTCGATGCCGCGATGGAAGTTTGCCAGGTGAAATTTCTCGTTGGGCGCATGCAGGTTGTCGTCAGGCAGGCCGAAACCCATCAGCAAGGTCGGCATGTCAAGTTCGCGAATAAAATCGCCGACGATGGGGATCGATCCGCCCCCGCGCACAAAGACCGTCTCCTTGGCAAAGACTTCGTGCATCGCCGAGGTCGCAGCGCGCACGTACGGGTTGTCGGTCGAGACCACCACCGGATCACCGGAATGAATCAGCCGCACTTCCAGCGTGATGCCCGCCGGACAGATTGTCTCCACGTATGCCTTGTATTGCGCAAAGCTCTCCGCCGTCATCATCTCCGGCACCAGCCGCATGGAAACCTTCGCTACCGCGCGCGCAGGAATCACCGTCTTTGCCCCCGCGCCGGTAAAGCCTCCCGCAATGCCGTGAACTTCCAGCGTGGGCCGCGACCAGGTGCGTTCCAGCACCGAGAATCCAGGCTCGCCTGTCAGCTCCGTCGATCCCACCTCTGTCTCGCGATAACCTCTTCATCGAAGGGCAGCGCCTTCCACGCCTTCAACTCATCGTCGCTCGGCTTCGCTACTTTGTCGTAGAAACCGGGGATCAGAATCTTGCCTCTCTCATCCTTTAGCTTTGCAATGATCTGCGCCAGCGCCACAATCGGATTCGGCGCTGCGCCGCCGTACATTCCAGAGTGCAAGTCCGTCCGTGCGCCCAGCGCCTCGATCTCGGTATAGATCATCCCGCGCAATCCAACGCACAGCGTCGGCAGATCGGGCGCAAACATCTCTGTGTCCGACACCAGCGCCACATCGGCGTGCAGCTCGGCCGGGTGCTCACGCACAAACGCGGCGATGCCCTCGCCTCCAACCTCTTCCTCGCCCTCGATGATCACCCGGATGTTGACCGGCAGCTTGCCTCCGCTCGCCGACAGCAGCGATTCCAGCGCCTTCACATGCATCCACATCTGGCCCTTGTCGTCCACTGCGCCGCGTGCAAACAGGTTGCCATCGCGCTCCGTCGGTTCAAAGGGTGGTGACAGCCACTCCTCCAGCGGTTCCGGCGGCTGCACGTCGTAGTGTCCGTATAGAAGAACCGTCGTCGCCGGCCTTCCATTCACCGGTGCAGCATGCAGGTGGTCGGCATACACCAGCGGATGTCCCTTGCGCTCCGCAATCACCTGGGCCGGACCGGAGCTGGGCGCAAGCACCGTCTCCGGCGTGGATGTCTCGATCAACCGCACGTTCTCCATGCCAATGCGCCGTAACTCGGCGGCAACAAATTCGGCGGCGCGGCGCACGTCTTCGGCTCGATCCGGGTCGGTCGAGATCGACGGAATGCGCAACAGCGACTTCAACTCTTCGACAAAACGGTCTTCATTCTCCCTGGCAAAAGTTACCGCTGCTTCACTCGTCTTCGTCACCTGTCTTCCCCCTCTTGGTTGGGTCAACGCTGGCTCGCACTCGTCCGCAAACCACACCTCAGTATAGGGATTCTTCACACCCGTCGCGCACATGGATCGGCGACACAACGTGCATATGGAACCCATAAGCATCCATCCATCATCTATTAACGGATGCTCCCGTTCGCTGACTGAGCCTATGAAAAAAACTCCCTGGTTGGTTCGCTGTTTCGCGGTTATCGCAAGCTTTCTGTCTTCATGGAGTCCCCTGTGCGCTCAGCAAACGCTAGTTGTGCTACCGGACGCGCCTGAGCTGCAGCATTCCGGCGCTGAGTCCGCAGCCACCGCCTCATCGCTCCCACCTGCCAACCAACAGACCAAGCGCATTCTTGGCATCTTTCCCAACTTTCGCGCGGTTGACACAGATACCCGCCTGCCGCCGCAGTCGGTAAAGGAAAAATTCGTCACCGCATCCCAGGACAGCTTCGATTATTCAGCCTTCGTGTTGCCTGCCCTGCTCGCTGGAGAGCAGCAGGCTACCAATGCTACTCCAGAGTTCTACCAGGAGGAGGCAGGATACGCCCGCTACTTCTGGCACACCTATCTGGACCAGACCAGCGAGAACTACTGGGTGGAATTCATCGGGCCAGTGCTCACCCGAGAAGACACGCGCTACTACACCCTGGGTCCGGCCAAGGGTGGCGCGCTAAAGCGCATGGGCTATGCCATGAGTCGCGCGGTGGTCACCCGAAACGACGCAGGCGCAAACACGTTCAACATTAGTGAGGTGGTCGGTTCGGGCATAGCTGCCGGCCTCTCCAACCTCTATTACCCCGCCTCGGACCGAAGCTTCTCCAATACCGCCGATCGCTGG
This sequence comes from uncultured Acidobacteriaceae bacterium, assembly GCA_963810995.1. Lineage (GTDB taxonomy): Bacteria > Acidobacteriota > Terriglobia > Terriglobales > Acidobacteriaceae > Edaphobacter. The sequence continues at coordinate 2,959 of CAWERM010000064.1, forward strand.
GGAGTCAATGTGGGCGTCGATGCCGTCACGTTCATCGTGCGCGAGTTCTGGCCAGACATCAACCACGCGTTCTTCCATGGCCCCAGCGCCCAGCCCATCACAATCCCCTAAGTGCGGTTATTGGAACCACTCACAGACAGCTGAGTCCGGCCGATGATAAGCTTTTGCCATGAAAATTCACTCCCGCCTCCTCGCCTCCTTCTCTGCTATTGCCTTGCTCACAGTCGCCGCCAGTGCACAACCGCCGGCCGCGTCATCTGCTCCCATCACTCCTCCGCAGATCAACACTCCGCAGGACCCTCCGCTCAATCCCAAACTGCCAACGGTGTTCATCGTCGGCGACTCGACGGCACGCAACGGCGCCGACCTGGGATGGGGCGACCATCTTGCCATTTACTTCGACACCTCGAAGGTCAATGTCGCCAATCGCTCCCGCGCGGGACGAAGTGCGCGTTCCTACATGGACGAAGGCCTGTGGGACAGAACCCTGGCGGAGATCAAGCCGGGTGACTATGTGATGCTGCAATGGGGCCACAACGACGGCGGCGACCTGGGCGGCAACAAACCGCGCGGCGACCTGCGCGGAGACGGCGACGCGACCCAGGACGTGCCCCAGACCTTTGGCCCCATGATGGGCAAGACAGAGACGATCCACACCTACGGCTGGTACAACCGCAAATACGTTGCCGACATCAAGGCCAAGGGCGCGACGCCGATGTTCCTCTCCATGACGATTATCGATGAGTGGAGACCTGACGCGAATGGCGTGCCTCACCTCCAGCGCGGCGGCGGCTTCGACGATGTGATGAAGTCGATTGCAGACGAGCTGCACCTGCAATACATCGATATGGGCGGGGTGGAGGCGGACCGTCTGGAAGCAACCGGGCAGGAGAAAGCCAAGCTGCTCTTTCCCATCGACCACACTCATACCAGCGCAGTGGGCGCGGATCTCAATGCACAGTCCGTGGTCATCGCACTGGAAGAGGCCAACTCGCCCCTGGTGCCCTTCCTCAAGCAAAAGCTTCCGCTTCCTGCGCAGACTTCAGCAGCGGCAAAGTAAGTCGGAGTTACAGTATTCGCAACTTTAAAGTAAGTCCGCATCCTATAGCTATTAACCGAACATAAAGCAGCCTGACCGTCTCCACACACGGAGAGTGCCAGGCTGCTTCAGCTTTGCGCGACCGGTATGAAGCACCTGCTGCGTGAAAACCTCTCTTATTCTTTCGACTTACTCCAACCTAGTTCAACCCACACTCGTCCCGCTTCCAGTTACTTCGTCTTGACATACTTTGGGGGATACTTGCTGATAAGCATGTTGACTTCCTTATCGATCGCGTTATCTTTTTTGTCCTCACTCCCGGTCACGATTGTCGGCCCTGTTACACTGCCGCGCCACAGTAGCTTATGGGTCTGGGTGTCGTACATGTCGATGATCAATGTGTTCAGGGGAACGTCCTGCAGTGTGGCCGCGTTATCCAGGAAGCCGCCGCTCCCCCATCCGCGCTGCCAGCTGATGTCGCTCACTCCAGAGTAAAAGTTCGCGTACTCCTGCTTGTCTTGTGTCGCAAAGACGGCAGTAATCGTTACATCTCCGCCCTGCCCGACCGGGGACATATATCTGCCTGCTAGGTCGCGGTTTGCGGCGATGGTGATGCGGTCCTCTACGTTAGGATCGGTCGCATGCACCTTATCCCAGGTAAACGTCTTGAGCTTCAGAAAATTGACGCTGTGATCGTAGTCAATTGTCACAGTCTGCGCCAGAATTGGTGTCCCTGCAATAGCAACACCAAAAAGTGTGGTTGCCAGTAATTTTGCAATCGATGTCATGGTTCCTCCAGGGTTGTGGGACTGTAGGTCCGCTCAGTCCGATGCGGATGCTGCATCCGGTTCTGTTCTGAATACGTCGCTCGCCTCCAATAAGATTCAGTAAGTGTGTGGTTTTTTAATTCATAAAATAGTTGCGTCCAAATCGGGACATCGCTCGTCTATCTTCCTCTGCAAACATCGAGTAAACTTGATGCTGGGTCATCGATGCCCAGGAAAAACTGAAGGACATACGGTTTGCTCAATCATTTACTCGCAAAAATTTTTGGCACCAGTAACGAACGAGCGGTCAAGCGCATGCTTCCCGCGGTGGAACAGATCAATGCGCTGGAACCCTCCATCCAGTCGCTCTCCGACGATCAGTTGCGCGCCAAGACGAGTGAGTTCCGCCAGCGCATTGCCGATCTGCTCGCCGCAGAACATATCGATCCCGCCGAGGAAGGCGCGGCCGACCGCATCCGTGCCACCGAGAAGGCCGCGCTCGATATGATTCTTCCCGAGGCCTTCGCGGTTGTCCGCGAAGCCGGTATTCGCACCGTGCAGATGCGCCACTTCGACGTGCAGCTCATCGGCGGCATGGTCCTGCACTCGGGCAAGATCTCCGAGATGAAGACCGGCGAAGGCAAAACCCTGGTCGCCACGCTCCCCTGCTATCTCAACGCGCTCGCCGGCCACGGCGTCCACGTCGTCACCGTCAACGACTACCTGGCCAAGCGCGACGCCGAGTGGATGGGCAAGATCTACGGCTTCCTCGGCCTCTCCGTCGGCGTCATCGTGCATGACCTCTCCGACGAGCAGCGCCGCGAGGCATACGCCTCCGACATCACTTACGGCACCAACAACGAGTTTGGCTTCGACTATCTGCGCGACAATATGAAGTTCGACCTCAAGGACATGGTGCAGCGCGGCCACTACTTCTGCATCGTCGACGAGGTCGACTCCATCCTCATCGACGAG
>CAWERM010000065.1:0-5971 GCA_963810995.1 uncultured Acidobacteriaceae bacterium
ACTTGTTCGTGGTGGAGGAGCCGCTGGTGGAGTTGGGGTTGTTGCTGTCGCCGACGCGGCGCAGAGTGGGCGTGTTGCCGTTGCCCTTGTCGTTGAGCTTGCGCTTGTTCTCGATGCGCGCCAGGCGGGCCTTGACGTCGTCGAACTCGCTGGTGGTGACGAGATAGTCCGGGCGCGCGGGCATGATGGTGGCGATCTCCTCCTCGGAGTGGGCGATGCGGTCGGGGGTCTGGGGATGGTCGGCGAAGACTTTGGCACAAGGTCCGGGCTTACGCTTCTCCAGCGCGTGGATTTTTTCAAAGAAGTGATGAAGGCCTGGGGGTCGTAGCCCGCCTTGTACATGTACTGCACGCCTAGATAGTCGGCCTGGGCCTCGAACGTCGCGCGAGAACTGGAGGAAGCTGATAGGGATGGCGAGCTGCGCGGCCTCGTAGATGCCATAGCCGGTCCAGCTGCGTGGGAGCAAGATCATGAGCGGGACCATGCCGATCTGCGCGTAGTTGAGGCGGGTCATCTCGCGCGCGGCGTGGTGGGCGCAGACGTGGGCGGTCTCGTGGGCCATGACGCCGGCCAGTTCGGCCTCCTCGTCGGCGGCCAGGATGAGGCCGGAGTTGACGTAGAAGAAGCCGCCGGGCAGGGCCATGGCGTTGATCTCGTCGGAGTCGATGACCTTGATGGTGAAGGGGACCTTGCAGTCGGAGTTCTTGACGATGTTCTGCCCGATGCGGTTGACGTACTCGGTGACCACGGGATCGGTGACCAGGTGGGCGGACTTTTCAATCTCCATGGAGTACTGCTTACCGGCGCCGATCTCCCAGTTGGTGGAGTACCAGTTGCCCAGGCCGCGTCCACCGATGTTGCGCGTGCCGACGGCGTCTACGTCGTCCTCGCTGCCCTTCTTGATGTGCGGGTCGAGGGCCTCTCCAGGGGAGGGAATGGCGTCAGTTTGGGCGGTGGTCTTGGCGGCGGGCGGCTTGTTGGAGTCCTTAGCGGTGTCGGCTTTGGCGTCTGCTTTGTCGTCCGTCTTGGAGTCTGTTTGGGCGGAAGTGTCGTTGGGAACGCCAAAATGCGGCCGGTCGGAGGTGTTGGCCGAGGGCGAAGACTGGTCGCCGGTGGAGGATGCGGGGGCGGACGGCTGGGTGGCGGGTGGTGTGGAGGCGGGAGTGGTGGAGGCCGGCTGTGTAGTGGTGGAGGCTGCTGGAGTCGTTGAAGAGGCGGAAGGTTGCTGCGCATTAGCCACGGCCAGCAGAGTGGCGGCTAGTAAGGCAGCGAGACCGAAGCGGGGCAGGGCGGCTAGACCGAAGTGAGTTGCAGAACGCATAGGTTTTCTCCGGTGGGGACACGTGTCTGCTAACGGACGCGGCTCCGCACACTATTAGACGTAGTATGCGCCAATTTGTTGTGCTGCGCGAGTGGATGGGCGGCCAGCGAGGCGGAGAATGTTGGGCGCGCGTCTGCTACCAGGAGGAGTAGGAGGTGCCGTCGGTGGCGTTCAACTGCGCGCCGGAGTGTACGTCGTCGATGCCGCCGGAGTCGGTCTGGTCGATGGAACTGAGGGCGTCGGACTGGCTGGTGACCCAGGTGTCGGTGCGCCCGGTGATGGGGTCCTTGGGGACGGCTTTGAGGTAGCCGCCGGTGACCAGGTCGTCCAGGGATTGCGGCGCCTTCTGCTTGTCGACGGTGTAGGAGCCGATGGCAGTGCGCATGACCTGCAGGTCCTCGCGCAGCACGGCCTCCTTGGCGGCGACCACGTTGCGGGTGAAGGCGGGGATGGCCATGGCGGCCAGGGTGGCGATGATGGCCATGACGATCATTAGTTCCAGCAGGGTAAAGCCGGATTCCGAGGTCCGAGGTCCAAGGTTCGAGGGCGGGACAGAGGCATCCCACCCTTTCCGATAAAACTGGAAAGGAAGGGGCACCCGAGTTTTGCGGAGGTTTACCATGTGTCGTACTTTGTGCCGTCCAGCGCGGTGTCCTGGCTCTTAGAGTAAACGTCGAAGACGTTCTGGCCTCCCCACGAGTCTGCGTCGGCGTCGTCCTGGTTGGAGCGCACGCCCCAGTCGGTGGATTTGGTCATAGGGTCGATGGGGATGGCGCGCAGGAAGCGAACTTTTTTGTCCTTGACTTCGACGCCATCCACCATGGTTTGCAGGTCGGGCGGATAGCCCAGGCTGTCGACCTTCATCACAATACCTCCTCGGTCGGCGGCGTCCTTGTACTTATCGATGGCGTCGCGCATCTCCCAGAGGTCGCGGCGCAGTTCGCGCTCTTTTTCACGCTTGACCTGAAAGCGCGCCACGGGAAGCGCGGCGGTGGCCAGAATGGCAACGATGGTGACACAGATGATGAGTTCGACGAGGGTAAGGCCCGCGTCAGGCCTGAGGCCTGCGGCAGGTTCAAGGTCCGAGGTTCGAGGTTCGAGGGGAGGTACAGGCTTCGAGGTTTGGAGTTCGAGAGAGGCGCGGCAAAGGTGGCAGCGCCTTCCCGGCTCATCGAACCTCGAACCATGAACCTTGGATCTCATACTCTACCTCACTTCACATGGACGACGGTTTGCTGCGAACCGACCGCGGGCAGGCTGGCCTGCAGGCTGTTTCTGGCCGCCACCTTGACCAGCGCGATATTGGAGTCGCCGGCGGCGAGGGTCTTGAAGGTGAGGATGCAGACCTGGCCCTCTCCATTGACCCCGCTGACGCCTTGCGGGCGCGAGGCGGAGATGGTGACCATGCCGTTGCCTTCGTCACGGTGCGCCAGGGACACCGGCTGGCCATCGCCGCCGAGTAGTCCTCCCGTGTCCACGTTCACCAGTTGCAGTATCTTGGGATCGAATTGGATCTGCAGCGGCACGGTGAAGACATCGCGCGCTCCGGTGAGATACACCGAGGCCTGGAATGTGCTGCCCACGGTCTGCGTGGTGGTAATGGGAAGCATCATGAGGGTGACGGGCGGGCCGGTGACAGCGGCAGCGGCGGGTGGCTTGGCCGGCGGATTTACCGCGGCGGTGGGCGACATGGCTTGTTGTCTCATCTGCGGCACCATGGCGGCGGCTACGTTGGCGGCGGTGGTATTGGAGGTTGGCGCTGGGGCGGGCTGAACGGAACTGGCTGGTGGCAATTCACTGACCGGAGCTTTGCGCAGCTCGATGGAGGCATTTGTGCCGGTGTCGATGGCGCGCGTGTTCAGTTGCGTGAGCACGGATTCGCGGACGATGTGGGGGATCAGTATGAAGACGACCTCATCATCCTGGATCTCCTTGTTGATGCTGCCGAAGAGGTATTTGATGAGGGGGATGTCAGAGAGGCCGGGCGTGCCGCTGTTGCTGTAGTTGTCCTGCTTGCTGAGGATGCCGGCCAGCAGGCATGGCTCGCCGTCCTTGAGCTGGATGACGGTCTTGTCGGAGCGCTGGCCGATGATGGGTTCCGTTACGCCCTCGATGGAGACCGATCCGGCTTCCGTGGAGACCTCGACGCTGAGCTTGAGCGATACCTCACGATCCAGATGGATGGTGGGGGTCATATCGATGTTGACTCCGATGTCGATGTAGGTGAACTGGGTCTGCACACCGATGCCGGCGGTGATGCCGGTGGCCGCACCGGCGGAGTAGGAGCCGGTAGCGATGGGGATTCTGGAGCCAATCTTCATGGTGGCCGTTTGGCCGTCGGAGGCGCGGATGCTGGGGTTCTGCAACACTTTGGTGTCGGTGTCGCTGAGCAGCGCGTTGAGGGTGCCACCGCCGATGGTGATGGCGAAGTTGGTGGCGTTCATGTTGGCCAGGGTGTTGAGGGTGAAAGCGCCGTTGCTGGTGGTGCCGGCTGTTCCGGTGGTACCGGTGGATGAGGACGTGGTGGCGGTGCTGTTGCTGGCCTGCGGTGTGATGCCGAAGGACTGCGGCAGGCTGATACCGAGGTTGCGGATCTTGTCGCGGTTGACCTCCAGGATGGCAACATCGACCACCACCTCCGCCTTGGTGCGGTCCAGGTCGTTGAGCAGCTTCTCGGCCAGCACAAGATGGTCCGGCGGTGCGCGCATGACGATGGCGTTCTGCGATGGTATGGGGAAGACCTTGTCGTCTGTGCCGAGCACGTTGCGCAGAGCGGTGACGATCTCGTTCTCATCGGCCTGCTGGCTGGCGTTGCTGAGGTAGAAGGTTTGCACCGCCATATCGTCCAGGTCGCGGTGCTTGGTGGAATTGTTTGTGGCGACGAAGATGGTATCGGAGGTGACCGGCTTGTAGAAGGTGCCTGAGATGTCGCCCACGATGTGCAGAGCGTCGCTGAGGCTGACGTTTGTGAGGTCGACCGGGATGCGCTTGGAGATGTAGTCGGGATCGAAGAGGACGTTGAGTCCCGCCATCTTGCCGATGGCCTGATAGATGTTCTTGCTGTCCTCCACCATGTGCAGGGTGATGGGGTCGTCGGAGACAGGCTTGAGTTCCAGCGGAGCGGAGATGCCTGAGATATCGCGCAACTGGGAGCTTGTATCGCTGAATCCAGCGGGCGCGTTGGAGGCACCAGGTGTCTGGTCCAGGTTGCGTGTGATCTGTATCTCCTGCGCGGCAGCCTCGTTGCCGGGATCGATCTGCAGGGCGCGAGTGAACTGGTTGAGCGCCCCGGCGATGTCTCCGCTCTGTCGCATCACCCGGCCGCGGTCCACATGCACGGCGGCGGCCTGGAACCTCATGCGGTCGAGCCGCTCCTGATAGCGCAAGTCGGAGGGTTTTTTCTGGTGGGCCTTCAGATATGCCTCGTAGGCCGCGTCGTAGTCCTGGCTCAGCTCGGCTTTCACGCCGCGATTCTCCCAGCCGCCCGCTGTCTGGGCGTGCGCAGAGGGGTTGCCTGCCAAGGCCAACAGTGCGGCCATGAGCACAGCGGCGCATCCGCGGGGATTGCAGAAAGAGAGTCTGGGGAGCAAGATTGTGTGCCTGCGTGTCATGCCGATGCGGTGTGCTTCCTTTGCGTCAAAGTTCGGGTGGATGTCGAGAATCTGCATTGTGTCGAGTGAACCAGGCCGGGAAGCGGGCCGGATTGCGTCGTCCATGGCCCTGACGGCTGGGGGACAGGCGCACTTCCGGGACACCTGGGACTCTGGCGAGTATAGCATTCGGAACGCGTTCGGACTTTTGAACTTATGCTCCATTTTACCTGTCTTCAAACCTATCTCCCCGCACGAAAAAACTATGCTGCGACTATCGGGTGTAGGTTAGACGTTGCGAGTGGCCACAGGTGAGACGGGTTGCTATGCATGTTAAACTGAGACGCTTCGTAACGAGCTGATGCCGGTGTTCCTGGTGCTGAACCTATGCCCCGATCTCTTTCCAATCCGACGGTTGCCGCGCAGCCCAAGCCGGCAGTGAAGCAGAAGGAGCGCGACCCGGTGGCGGCGGGTATGCGCGACGCTGCCTTCAACCGCTCAGCCAGCTTCCACTACGCGCTGTTCGACCGCTTCGAGGCAGGGGTTGCGCTGCGCGGCACCGAGGTGAAGAGTATCCGCGAGGGCAAGGCCAACCTGAAGGACGCGTATGGATTGCTGAAGGACGGCGAATGCTATCTGCTGAACGCGCACATCGGCCCCTTCTCGCACGGCAATGCCATGAACCACGAGTCGCTGCGCACGCGCAAGCTGCTGCTGCATAAAAACGAGGTGCGCAAGCTGGAGACAGCGACGCGGCAGAAGGGCTTTACCCTGATCCCCACGCGACTCTACTTCCGCCGCGGACGGGTGAAGTGCGAGTTGGCGTTGGCTAAAGGCAAACAGGAATGGGACAAGCGCGCCACGGAACGCAAGCGCGAGGCCGACAACGAGGCCAAGGCAGCGATTGCTCGGAGCCAGAGGCGGTAGTTCGGCTGGCCAGGAAAGCGTATTAGCGTAGTGTGGGTGTCGATGTGGCCAGTGCCGCAGGCGCATCCGCGGTGGAAGCGGCGGGCGAAGACGCGGTTGCAGCCGCAGGCGCAGGGAGAAGTGTTCGATCCGG
>CAWERM010000066.1:0-4486 GCA_963810995.1 uncultured Acidobacteriaceae bacterium
TGGACTTCCTGCGCAGCGAGCCTACCTTGAAGACCATCGTCACCGGCGCGGTGGACAACTATCTGCACGAGATGGCGGAGGCCCACCAAGCGCCTTCCAAGACGGTGTACGATCCGGCGAAGAGTGGAAAGGTGCTGGCCAGCATGGGCGTCCACGAGCACTGGAACAACGCCACAGACAAGAAATACAGCCGCAATCTGGGCAGCAAAGGGACAGGGATCGAACTGGTCAATGTGAAGCTGGCTTAGAGAGCTTCCGAAACCGTCAACCAACTCGCCGCGCATATCCGTCGACAGCCTCGCAGGGCTTTATGACCGGTATGCGCGGAGTTGCGTAACTTACATGATTGGCTCAGGGACTGCAGAGAGCATTTCTCGAATTCATGGGGGAAAGCAGAGCCACACGAGGGCTTTCCCGCTCTGCATCTCCGCTTCGCTCTAGTTCAGCTTGGAACAGCCAGGTAATTCAGCAGTGTGTTTGGCAGCACCTTTGCAGCGGCTGCCAGAGCAGCATTGTTGTCTGTCTCCGCCTGGCTAAGATTGGTGGCAGCCTTGGCTTCATCCACGCCGATCAATGAATTCTCCTGCGACGCCAGGGTCACTGTCTCCTGCTGAAGATAGGTATCCTGGGAGTTCAACTGGCTCTCGGAATTGCCATAAATGACGCGTTGCTGACTGACATAGTTCAGGGCCGAGCTGACCCCAGCGGTCGCGGTTGCAATTGCCTTCGTATTCCCACTTTGCAATGCCGTGACCAGCGAACTCAATGATCCCAGCACGTTGACGCTGGAGTTAGAGAATATCTGGCTGCCGGGAAGATTGACCTGGACGCTTTGCTGATCGCCTATCTGCACCGAGTTCACATCGTTGTTTCCGTTGTAGGTGTAGCCCGACGGCGAGGAGGAATCGGCGGTGTATGGGGCCGTGGTGTTGGCTGTTCCGCCAAACAGATAGGATCCCTGGTAGGACAGGTTTGCCTGCGACACCACGCTGGACAAGATGTCCCTGCACCTGGGTCGCGATTGCCTGTTGATTCGCCGCGGAGCTGGTTCCGTTGGCGCCTTCCGTGCCCAGGGAGACGGCCTGGGTGAGTGAGGTCACCACCGAACTCAATGCGGAATCCGCCGTCTGCACCGTGGACAGGACGCTGCTGACGTTTTGCGTGTATTGGTCCACATCCGCCGTCTCGATGGTGTTTTGCACCATGTCGGCAGCCGCGGCTGGATTGTCCGAGGGCACATTGACGCTCTTGCCGGTAGATACCTGCTGCAGCGCGGTATTGAGCGAGACCTCGCTCTGCTGAATCGCGGCGAGCATGTCGGGAACCATGTTGGGATCAACGCGCATATCGGTCAGTAACCTCCCGTGGTGCCCATGTTGAGGGTCACCGTATTGAGCTGCTGGATGGTGCTGACGATCCGGGCCGCGGCCTCATAGGCGGTCTGGTAACGAATCAGATTGGTGGTTTCCTCATCCGTGCTGACGGCGGAGACCGAGCCCTGCTGGGTGGTGAGCTGCTGCAGATTGAGACCAATGGCAGTGGATTCCGAACTGGCATTGGAGGCGGCGTTTCCCACCTGAAAGACCAGGCTTGGCGTAGGAGTCGGCAGGCGTCTGCCCGGAAGGAAGCGCGTTGGTCAGCGCGGCGGAGAGGTTGGCAATGTTGCCGTTGCTGCCTGCCGACCCATCCGAACTGATGGCGATCAGCGACGGATCGGAGATGGCTACGGTGATGCCGGAGGCGGCGTCGCCGGATTGGCCGGGACCGTGAAAAAGTTCTGGCCGGCGTTGCCGTTCGAGTCGAAGCCCTTGCGCCTGCGCGGCGTTGAAGGCCGTGGCAAACTGGCTGGCCAGCGTATTCAACTGGGTCAGGAATCCGGGAATCATCTGGTCGCGAACCTGGATGGCCCCGCCAAGCTGTGCCTCCCTGGATCGATGCGGTGATGTTGTTTCCGTTGGAATCGAGCACCTGCTGCAAGCCGTCGCTGCCGGTCGTGGTCTGCAGGGTGAAGCTCTGTCCGCCCATCACCAGCGGCGTTCCATTGCCCGTGGTGATGGTCTCGCCATCGCTGCTCTGCGTCATGGAGATGCCGGTCAAGCGCCGAAAGCTGCTGCACCAACTGGTCGCGCTGGTCCTGAATCGTGCCGCCGCCTTGTCTGGCCGTGGCACTCTGCGAGAGCTGCCCATTCAATTGCGCGATCTGCGAGGTCAGCGAGTTGATCTGCGCCACCGTCTGCGTCACCTGGCCATCGGCATCCGACTGCGCGGAGGTAAGCCCGTTGGCGGTGGTGTTGAAGGCATTGGCAAGATTCTGGCCTGCCGACAGCACGCTCTGCTGCGCGGCCGAACTGGACGGATTCGCGGACAGTTGCGAGAGGCTGGTGGAAAACGCCGACAGCTCGCTGGCGATGTCGTCGCCCGAAGAGGTGGAGAAATAGGTCTGTATCTGCTGCAGAGCTGAGGATTGCGTATCGGCGCTGCTCTGCAGCGAGGTCTGCTGCTGAATCTGCAGGTTGAGCAATTCGTCGCGGATACTTTGCAGCCCGTCCAGCGTTACGCCGCCGCCGCTGACATCGCTGCCGGCCGTGGTCTCCGGGTTCTCGCTGAATTGCGCCACTTCGCGGGTATATCCCGGAGTATTGGCATTGGCGATGTTGTTGCTGGTGGCGTCAGCGCACCCTGCGTCGCGTCCAGCGCCTGCATGCCCATCAAGAGCGATGTATTCAATCCTCCCATGGCGATTACATCTGGCAGGACCAGGTCTGATGCTTCAACCTGGGGCCGGAAGCCTCCTGAAATTGACCTTGGAACGAACTGAAAAGCGACGCCATCTGGGCAACGGACCGGCTGGAATGCTTGAGCAAGGCCGCGTAGCGTTGATTGAGCCGCTGCAGCGTGTCGGCAGGCGGAGCGGATCTGTTGCTTCATGTCCTCATCGAGGCATGCCAGAGAGATCGCGGCATCAGCTTCCAGCGGAACGCACAGATCATCCGCCAATCGCTCAAGCCGGGCGCTCAACACCTGCTGGCTGTCGATGCTCTCCTCCAGTTCCGATAGGGCATTGTGCGCGATCGCCTGCATGGCCCGTTCCAGCTCATAGGTCAGGGAACGCAACGACTGGAGATACTCCGCGGCTTTCAGGTCCCGATCTTGAACGCCAGCGGTATTCATGCTTCGCACTTTCTATGAATGTCCTTCCCCTCAGGGCAGGCTAAGCAGTCCTGCGGTCAGGCTTGCTCATCGACGATCGACGCGGCGATCTTGTCCGGGTCGAGCTCATACTGCCCGCTGCTGACGGATAGCCGTTCAGGCTATCCACCATGTCCTGCCGCACCTCGGGCGAATTGAGGGCGGTGCTGACGAGCGAACCGATCGAGACCGAATCCGACGTAAGCGTCGCCCGATCTTCTCCATCCGGCTGGCCCGATGTTCGCGGCGTTCTGCGCGCTGACCTGCTGCGAGCTCTGCTCGCTCGAAATCTGACTGGCTGCCGTATTGAATAGATCGATCCTCATCCTGCCTCCTTGGTCTTAATGCCGTTCTCACTATCGGCACATTACTCCTAAAAATCCAGCGCTATTCTCCTTGTTTTCCGTTAGTTACTTCCGGTTACTTGAGTGTGAACTACATCCTCCGGAGCCGCGGTTTGCCCATCCGCTTTATCCGCCGCCTCATGCATGGCTTTGGCAACCATCTTGCCTATCCCGATACCTCCCGAAGCGGCCAGGGACGTTGCCAGCGTCTGCACGCCCAGGCTCATCATGGAATCGCGGCCCACATCCTGGTCGTCTCATCGGTGCCCGGGACGGTGGCAAACGACTGCTCTGCCTGCTGCAACCAGCTACCCACCAGGATAGCTTCAAACTCCTTCGCGCCTTTGTCGATTTTGGCGGAATCGATAGAGGTCTTGGAGGACTTATAAAGATGATAAGGCCGTTTATGCGGCTTATATGCCAATATCGGGGGCGACGAACCCAATTACGCTGAAGTCATCGAAGCCGCCAAGAAGGCATTGGGTTAGCCGTATGATGCAAGGAGGCACACTGATGCCTACGGTGATACGTAGATCGGAGACGATCACACTGACCGAGAAGCGCCGCGAGATTCTTCATGCGGTGGGCTGGCAGGTGATCTTAAAGCATCTGGAGTTCGCCTACGGACGAATATAAACCGAAAAGGAATATATCGTGCGCGTCGAAATCGCCGGAATGCGCGAGTCTGATTTCGAGGTGATCTTTGAGAATGGGTTTCTGTTTGTTGGCGTATCCGCCCGACGTTTTGGAACGACGCGCCTATCATCAAATGGAAATCCGCTTTGGAAAATTTTCCACATCCATCGTGGTTCCGGGGCCGGTAGACCTGGATCGTTCTGAAGCGCAATATAAAGATGGCTTCATGACCGTTGTGCTATTGAAGGCAAAATCCAAGGAAATTAAAAGTCGAGGAATGATGCCTGCTTCCCGCTGGCAAACCAGCATGTCTGAAT
>CAWERM010000067.1:0-12697 GCA_963810995.1 uncultured Acidobacteriaceae bacterium
ACGACGCATCGCTAATACTCTGGTTGGCACTGGCGCAACGAGCTTCCAGGGTGTTCAGCCCGGGGTCTTGATAGATGGCCCACCAAGCGCCACGATCGGCTGCGTCTGCGGGCTTGGCAGAGGCCCGATGCGTTGTGGCCACCGTCCGAAAAAGACGGCGGCGCGGGAACAGGAGGGGCCTTGTAGCTAGGCCCGACTGGCTGACAACCACACAAACACAAGCGCGCATCCGGCGAGCGCCAACGCGGCCAGCAGCACAAGGGATGCGGGATGGCGACTGACCTCATGGCTTGGACTCCGCATCTGGCGTGACCACACGCACCAGTTCACCGTCGGTGAGCGAGTCGGGCGGGTCGGCAATGACGGACTGGCCGGGCGCCAGTCCGCTAAGAATTTCAATGGTCGAACCGGAGTCTCGTCCGGAGGTGACGCGCACAATGTGAGCGTGGTTGGAGGAATCGACTGTGGCAACGTGGAGTCCGTCCGGCTCAAGAATCAGCGCACTGACGGGAACGATCAGCGCGGGCGCAGCAGTGGAGACGTTGAGATGGACCTCGGTGTAGCTGCCGGGAAGCAACTCGCCGGAGCGGTTGTCCACATCCACCTCGGCCAGTAGGGTGCGCGTTGCCGGGTCCACTGCGCCAGACGATCGCACCAGCTTGCCGTGGAAGGAACGCCCCGGATATTGGGGCAGGGTCAGTGTGGCCGCGACTCCGTTCTTTGCATCCGGCGCATATATCTGGGGGACATTGATGAAGACGCGCAGGGTCTGGGTGGCCGAGATGTCGAAGACCTCCTTGCTGGCGGAGACGATGCCCGCGCCGGGCGTGGTGGTGCCACCGGCGGGGGTGACCAACTGGCCGATGTCGAGGTTGCGCGCGGTGATGACGCCGTCGAAGGGCGCTTCGATGCGCTCGAAAGATTGCAACTCTTCCAGGCGATGCACGTTCGCCTGCGCGGAGTTCACCTGGGTTGTGGTGGCTCGAAGTTGCGCGAGCGCATTGTCGGTGTCCTGCTGCGAGACGGCGTTCTGCGCGATGAGGCCCTGGTAGCGGTCGGCGGTAATTTTAGCCAGCGCAGCATTGCTCTGCGCAGTGGCGAGGTCGGCTTTTGCCTGGGCAAGCTGCTGGTCGAGTTCGGGCGTTTCGATGACGGCGAGCAGATCGCCCTTATGCACATGCGAGCCGATGTCGTGCGACCAGGACTTCACATAGCCCGTGGTACGCGCGTAAATGGGCGCCATGGTGAAAGCCTGCATGTTGCCGGGAAGCACAATCTCCCGGGCGTCTTTGTCAAAGACCGGCTGCGCGAGCGAGACAGGCGGAGCGGCATTGGCATCGGTGTATCGCACAAGTTCGGTATTGGCATGGACGCGGTGCGCGATGCCGGTGGCGGCTGCAACAATCGCCACAATGAGGACGACGGCAACCAGCGTTAGCAAGAGCGGGCTCGAGACCTCCGGTGTTGCGGTTCGATCGGGACGGTTTGGCATATTCGACTCCGGGTCCTTCATAACTGCGTCTCCGTGCGCGCGATGGGCGCAGGTTCGGTGGATCGCGCCCGGCTGCGATGATTCATGGCCTTCCTATCACTCATGGCTGGGCCTCATTCTGCCGGTTGGGCTGGGTGTTGAGGGCAGGCGGATCGTTACGGTGCATCAAGGAGAAGAAGGCGGGAACGAAGGTCAATGTGCCAAAGGTGGCCAACAGTAGTCCTCCGATGACGGCGCGGCCCAGGGGCGCATTCTGCTCTCCACCATCGCCCAGGCCAAGCGCCATGGGCACCATGCCGATGATCATGGCCAGGGCCGTCATAATGACCGGGCGGAAGCGCGTGAAGCCGGCGGTGAGTGCTGCCTGCGCCGCGTTCATGCCACTCTCCATCTGTTCCTTGGCAAAGCTGACGACGAGGATTGAGTTGGCCGTTGCCACGCCCATACACATAATGGAACCGGTGAGCGCGGGGACGCTGATGTGGGTACCGGTCAGGAAGAGCATCCAGACGATCCCGGCCAACGCGCCGGGCAGCGCGGCGATGATGATGAATGGATCGAGCCAGCTTTGGAAGTTGACCACGATGAGCGCGTAGACCAGGACGATGGAGAAGAGCAGCCCATAGGACAGGCCCTGAAAGGAGCTGTGCATGGTCTCAATTTGTCCGCGCAGGGTGATTTCGGTCCCACGAGGAAGCACAGCTTTGCTATCGTTCAGTATCTTCTCGATCTTGCCGGCCACACTGGCCAGATCGGACCTCTCGACCGATCCGTAGATGTCGATGATTGGCTGTGCGTTGTAGTGGCTCAGGGTTCCTGGCTCGGCGCCTCGCTCGAGGGATGCGAGGTTGCCGAGGATTTGCGGTTGCTGGGCGGAGCCGTTGCTGGCGATGGGAAAGTTTTGCAGCTCCTGCAGGTCCTTCACCTCGTATTGCGGGGTTTGCACGGCGATGTTGTAGCTGACATGGTTCTGCGGGTTGAGATAGAAGCTTGGGGAGGTTTGAAAGCTGCCGCTCAGGCTGGTAAGCAGGTCCTGCGCGACATCGCGCTGGCTAAAGCCAACCTCCTGGGCGCGGGTTCGGTCGACGTTGACTGTCCACTTGGGCAGGTTGAAGGGCTGCTGGATGCGCAGATCGGTGGTACCAGGGACGCGGCTGATCTGCTGCATCAACTGTTCGGCCAGCGCGCGATTCTGGTCCACCTGCAGTCCCGCCACCTGCACATCGATCTGCGCGGGAAGGCCGAAGTTCAGGATCTGGCTCACCATGTCGGTTGGCAGGTAGTAGAACTCAGTGCCGGGGAAGTCCTGCGTCAACTTGTCTCGCAAGGCGCGCGTGTATTCCTCGGTGGGCCTGTGTTTTCCCTCCAGCGAGACCAGAATGTCGGCGTCGCCGGTGCCTACCGGGGCCGAGTTGGAGTAGGAGAGATTCAAGCCCGAGTAGGGAAGGCCGATGTTATCGATGACTGTGCCCAGCTCGCTGGGGGGAATCTGGCGCCGGATCACGTCCTCGATCTGATCGCAGAGCCGCGCTGTATCTTCGATGCGTGTCCCCGTGTGCGCGCGCACATGCAGTTTGAACTGGCCGCCGTCGACGGTTGGGAAGAAGTCCTGCCCCAGCCAGGGATAGAGCAGCGCCACCGATGCGATCCAGAAGGCAACGATCGAAAGCAGAAACACAGCCCGAACCTGCAGACAGAGGCGCAGGACCCCGTGGTACCAGTTGCGCAGATTCTCAAATGCGCGCTCGAAGGCGATCTGGAAACGGACAAAGGGATTGCGGCTGACGCGCGCCTGCTGCACACGGTCGTGCCGGTGGTCCTTCAGCAGATACTTGGCCATGGTCGGCACAACGGTGCGGGAGAGGAAGTAAGACGCAAGCATGGCAAAGACGACCGCCTCTGCCAAGGGAACGAAGAGATAGCGCGCGACACCGCCGAGGAAGAACATTGGCACAAAGACGATGCAGATGGCAAGGGTGGAGACGAAGGCAGGGACAGCGATCTGCGCGGCGCCGTCGAGGATTGCCGGCTCGACCGGCTCGCCCTGCTCCAGAAAGCGGTTGATGTTTTCGATGGTGACGGTGGCATCGTCGACCAGGATGCCGACGGCCAGGGCCAGGCCGCCCAGGGTCATGATGTTGATGGTCTCTCCCAGAGCCGCGAGTGTGAGCAGGGAGCAGATGATGGACAGAGGAATCGACACCGCGATAATGAGGGTCGATCGCCAGCTGCCGAGAAAGATGAGGATCATGGTTGCGGTGAGGCAGCCAGCAAGGATGGCCTCGCGCACGACGCCGCTGATGGCAGACTTGACGAAGACCGATTGATCGGCAATGGGCCGTATCTGGAGCGCAGGCGGCAACTGCGCGGCAATCAGCGGCAGTTGTTTGCGCACGTTGGAAATGATGTCCAGGGTGGAGGCGTCGCCCGTCTTCAGGACGGTGATGAGAGAGGCACGCTGTCCGTCTACGCGCACGATGTTGGTCTGCGGAGGAAATCCATCGCGCACATTGCCGATGTCATGAATGTAGATGGTGGCGCCGTTGACAGTTTTAATGGGCAGGTTGTTGAGCGCCTCAATCGAGACCGGCGCGCTATTGGTCTCGATCTGGTAATCGACGTGGCCCATCTTGACTTCGCCGGCGGGCAGGATGATGTTCTGCGCGCTGACCGCATTCACCACGTCTCCCGCGGAGAGGCCATAGGCCTGTAGCTTCTGCGTGTCGATGTCCACCTGCACCTGGCGCAGCTTTCCGCCGTAGGGGAGTGGCATGGCGGCACCCTGCACGGTGGCGAGCCCGGTGCGAATGTTGTTCGACCCAAAGTCGTTCAACTGCTGCTCGGTGAGGCCATTGCCAGAGAGCCCGAGTTGCAGCACGGGCACACTGGAAGCGCTGTACTGGATGATAAGCGGAGGCGTCGTGCCTGGGGGATATGCACGCAGGGCCGTCTGCGAGATGGACGTAATCTGGGCCACGGCCTGCGAGATGTTGACATTGGGGTGGAAGTACACCTTGATGACGGCGATTCCATTCAGCGTCTGCGATTCGGTATGCTCGATGTCGTTGACCGTGGTGGTGAGGCTGCGCTCGTACTGCACCGTGATGCGGTCGCTCAACTGCTGCGGCGAGAGCCCTGCGTACGACCAGATCACAGAGACGACCGGTATGTCGATGTTGGGGAAGATATCGACCGGCATACGCTGGATCACTACCGGGCCCAGGAAGAACAGCAGCAGCGACAGCACAGCGAAGGTGTAGGGTCTCCTAAGTGCGAGACGTACAATCCACATCAAAACTCCTTGCAAGCGCTCCCGATGGAGGATTCGCTGCTTATTTAACGATAGCAGCTTCGCCGGAGACCCACTTTCGCCGTGGCTTGGGGCGCATGGATATGCTTCACTGCACTGGACACATACCTCTGGGGAGCGTTGAGTTGGGTATCCTTAGGGACAAGTGATCCTACGTCCGTGACTTTGCCCAAGCTACCCACACTCCGTGCAGCCCTTTCGTTGTCCCGATGTGGGATGGGCGTTCTCTTCCCAACTCTGCTGTCTCTTGCGTTCGCAGCGGTCACGGCTGCGCATGGCCAACCGTCCGCGTCGATGGACGCCACGGCCCTGGTACGTCGCGCGGTGCAGCAGAGGCTGGATACCGAGAAGAACCATCCGCTGGTGCGCTATGTCGTCCATAGGACCGACGAACGGCACGATACAACCAAGGAGATCATCGAGACGGTGGACGGTGACGTCGCTCGCCTAATCAAACTCGACGGCAAGCCGCTAAGCGCTGAGGCCGACCGCGCCGAACTGGACCGCCTGGACACGTTGGCTGCGCACCCGGAGATGCAGGAGCATCGCCACAAGAGCGAGCAGAAGGATGCAGAGCGCTTGGACCGCCTGCTGGCCCTGCTGCCGGATGCGTTCCTCTACCGGTTTGAAGGGATGGCAACCTGCGGTGCAGGCCAGTGTTACCGGTTGAGCTTCACTCCAAATCCGAAGTTCATCCCGCCCAATCTGGAGGCGGACCTGCTGCACGGCGTTGCGGGCGAGGTGTGGATCGATGTTATGCAGGAGCGGTTGACCCGGCTGGATGGCCACTTCATTGCGGATGTCGATTTTGGATTTGGGATCTTAGGCAAGCTGAACAAGGGCGGGACTGTACTTCTGGAACAGACTGACGTTGGCGTTGGCGGGCACGATTGGGAGCTTACAGGCCTGACCCTGTATGTAAACGGCAAGGCGTTAATGGTGAAGACGTTGAGCTTTCAGATCCACGAAGAGGCGAGTGGATTCGCTCCGGTCGCGTCCGGATTGAGATATAGAGACGCGATCCAGATGTTGAAGCAAGCCGTGCCTTAGAGGCTATCTCAGAACTCTTGGGAAGGACCGAACATGACCTGAGCGACTAAAGCCGTAATTCAAAGGTGCGTTCACGGCATGGGTAAACCCATGCCCTTAAGCAAAACAGGAGCGATTCTGCCGGTTGGCGCAAGTAAGATTTTTCCGGTTGGCGAGTGAGTCTCTACCGGTTGACGCGAGTAATTAGAGTGGCGTTTTAGAGCGGTGCAGCGGTGATGGTGACCGTCGCGCCGGTCAGCGAGGGTGAAGATGCGGTAAGCTTCATCTCCCCTGGCTTTCCGCTGGATTGCACCAGTGCCAGCGCACGGCCCGCGAACGCCTTGCGCCGGTCGCTCTGGTAACTTTCGTGGCTATCGGCCTGGCCATTGTCCAGGCCGAGGATACGCCCTGGCCCGCTCAGTGCGAAGACCACTTCGTTATCGGCGGTGGGCACCACGCGGCCTTCACTGTCGACAATCTCGACCGCGATATGGGATAGGTCGTCCCATTGCGTATTAATGCGTTCCCTGTCCGCCGTTAGGCGAATGGCTGCTGGTGCGCCGGTAGTGATTCGCTCAACGGTCTGCACAACTCTGCCGTCCTTGGTGCCGACAGCCTTCAACGTGCCGGGTTGGTACGGCACATACCATGCAAGATGCAGGTCGCCCGTTGTCTGGATCGCGTTGTCGCGGGCGGGGAAGTTGGAGTAGCGGCCTTCCATGCCCATCTCCGGGAACATATATCCCTGCACGCCCAGGCTCTTTCCGTTCAGGAAGACTTCGACCGTGTCGTAGTTGGTGAAGCAGATCACGGGAACGATCTCGCCTTCCTTGCCCGCCCAGTTCCAATGCGGTGAGAGATGCAGCACCGGCGTTTTGGTCCAAAGGCTCTTGTAGAAGTAGTAGCCATCCTTGGCGAACCCGCAGGTGTCGATGACGCCGGATCGCGATGCCTTGGCAGGCCAGCGCGCCTCGCCCAGGTAGTCGATGCCGGTCCACATGAAGTCGCCGCAGACGTAGTCGTAGACCTGTGTGAATCGCTGCAACTGCTCGACCTCGATGCGCTGGTTGGATGCCGGACGAAACTGGCTGGCAGTGGCGCTGCCGCCTGGGATAAAGCTGGGCATGGCCCCGTTCTCGGTACCGATGAAGCGGCGCTGGGGGAAGTCGTGGCGATCGATGCTGTAGAACTTTTCGCGTCGGTCGCGCCATCGGCCAACGTAGTTATATCCCACCACGTCGAGTTCAGCGAGGAACTCCGGCAGCGCGGCGCGGGGTTCCGCTACGATCTGATCGCAGGCCACGGTGACCAGGCGCGTGGGGTCGCTGTCGTGCAGGATTTTATTCAAAGCGCGCAGAGTCTCAACGCCTCGAGGCACGTCCTGGTCGGGGACTTCGTTGCCCGCGCTCCAGATGACAATGGAGGGATGGTTGCGATCGCGCGCAATCATGTCTGCTATATCGCGCGCAGCCCACTCGTCGAAGTAATGGTGGTAACCGTAATCCACCGTCTGCGATTTTGGCTCGCGCCATTCGTCGAATGCCTCGGCCATAACCAGGAAACCCATGCTGTCGCAGAGATCGAAGAACTCGGGCGTGTGCGGATTGTGGCTGGCACGGATGGCGTTGCAGCCCATCTCCTTGAGCAGAGCGAAGCGGCGCTCCCAGATGCGTTTCGGGACAGCGGTGCCGACCGCACCCCCATCGTCGTGCAGGCAGACGCCGTTCAGCTTGATGCGCTCGCCGTTCAGCAGAAATCCCTTATCAGCATCGAACTGGATGGAACGAATGCCGAAGGTGGTGCTTGCGCTGTCCACCTCCGCGCCGCGTTGCAGCAGCACCTGGCGCGCGGAGTAAAGAGTAGGCGTTGTATTGGACCAGAGTTTGGGCTGGGGCACGGAGATGCTCTGGACGAAGAGATGCTCTCCCCCTACAGGAATCTCAGCCTGAGCCTCTTCGGACTGGACAGCAGAGCCAGTCTGGTCGAGGACCGCGGTCCTCAGCGAGCAGGATGAGGGTTGTGCAGTATCATTGCGCACGCGCGTGGAGACTACGACGGTGGCAGCCTGCACGGTGATCTGGGGAGTGGTAACGCCAGTGCCCCACTGATCGATGTATACGTGTCCGGTGTTGATGAGCCAGGTGTGGCGATTGATACCGGAGCCGGAGTACCAGCGAAGGTTGGGCTGGTGCGAGTTGTCCACGCGCACGGCGACGAGGTTCGGCTCACTGCCGAAGTGAAGGTGTGGAGTGAGGTCGTAGTAGAAGGTGGTGAATCCGTAGGGACGCGTGCCCAAATGCTGGCCGTTGATCCAGACATCGCTGCACTGGTACACGCCGTCGAACTGTAGCAGGATGCGCCGCCCCGCATCACCGCGCGGAAGCTGGAAGGATTTGTGGTACCAGCCAATACCGGTGGGCAGGTAGGCGCCCTCGCTGCCGCATGGCTCGGTTTCGCTGAAGGAACCGGCAATACTCCAGTCATGCGGCACAATCACGGGAGTCCAGCTTCCGCCGGTGAACTGCGGGGCCTCCGCACCGGGCATGTCTCCCTTGGCAAAGCTCCAGCCATCGTCGAAGCTTGTGCGGCGCTCGCGGGGTGGAGTGGCTGCCGCATTCACCTGGCCGGCCAGGGCCTTATCGATCCCGATTGCGGATGCGACGCCCACCAAGGCTGCATCGCCCAAGAAGTCTCTTCGTGTCAGTTCACGACTCATGGTGAAATTCTCCTGTGGTGTCTGACTACAGGTCCTGCTCGACCTCAATAGGTTGCGACCGAAACGCGCAGGACCAGGGGCGCGGACGAGAAGTTGAGGCCGTAGTCTGTCTGATCGCCATTCAGAATTCGGCGGAACTTGAAGGCGCCATTCTCGTAGGTGCCTTCCTCCACTTTCAGGAATTGACGGTGAATCCACTTGCCGTCGATCTGGGCCGAGGGGGTCTGTCCGGTGCCATTCTCGATCTGCTGCGCCTTGCGTTGCTGCTCGGTCCCGGCCGGGCGGAAGTCCACATGGGCATTCATCCCTGTGACCAGGAACTGGTTGTCCGACAGTTGCGCAACCAGGGCGCGTCCGGTCGGATCAGTACCTTGCCGGGGGGCAGCACCTTGGCCGGAGCCGTAGGTGACGAATGCGTCCCAGTCGCCGAAGTGGAGCGTCTGAGTCGGCTGGCTTGGGTCCTCCGCTACGGCCTGTAGCTTGCCCTCGAAGTTGAGGCGGGCGATGTCGCGCATCATGGGGCCGATGAGAATGTAGTTCTGCGCCGTGGGTTGAAGGAAACTATCCTGCGCGGCGGCGGCTGCGCCTGGCTGCGGCGCGGGAGTTCGCGTGTAGTCCAGCCCAAAGGGCGAGTAGCCGATGGCCTGCCTTCCCAGTGCCGCGAAGAAGAAGCGTGCGGTGGATACCGAGCTGCTGGTCTCTGGAACAAACAGTGGATTGTCCGGCCGATGGTAGAGGTCGAGAATCTTAAGATACGCCGTGGAGTCGTTGTTGTAGATGTCGGGAGCGAGAACGTCGATTGCGGGCGCCTCCGCCTTCCAGATATTGAGTACGTTGTCGGTGGGGCCTCCCGACTCGTAGCTTCCCGGTGCACCGGGCTTTATGGGATCGCGCAGCGCGGCGTTGACATAGAGCGGCAGCGGGTAGACTGCCTTGCCGGCAGCAGCGATCTGCCCGACGTAGCGGGCGATGGCCCAGGCGTGGAAGTTCACCTCAGCCTCCGTGCCGAAAACATCCTGCCAGTCCGCCGTACGCGATCCGGGCGACACATTCATCGCCTTCAGAACTTCGGCTGGAACGGGCGCCGCAAAGAGCTTCTCCGCTTGCGGAGAGTAGTCGCGCAGAGTTCCCCATGTTCCGGTTTCGTTCTCCACCTGCACCATGAGCACCGTGTGCTGCGGGTCGGCGGTCTTCAGGTGCTTCATAAACGCGGTGAATGCGTGGATGTCGGCGTCGAGCGATGCCTGGGCAAAAGGCGACGGCGAGTCCACCGGCTCGCCGCGCTTGTTAACCACATGCGAGTACTTCTCCGGATCCAGCTTCATCCACTCCGGCATGTAGTGCTGGCTTCCGTTCTTCCATGTGCCGAACCAGAGCAGCACCAGATGAAGGTGGTGTGCGCGCGCCTGAGCCAGAACAGTGTCGATCTGGGAGTAATCGAACTGGCCGGGCTTGAGTTCGAACTGCTCCCAGTAGATGGGCGTCTCGACCGTATTGACGTGCAGGGCTTCGGCGGCGGGCCACACCTGCGGCAGCGTTGCCGGCCAGTCGCTGGAGTTGTTGGTCTGCATACCCAGCATCAGATAGGGCGCGCCATCTACCATCAGGGCGTAGCGGCCATCCTGCTGCACGATGCTGGGGATGGGGCTGGCTTTCGTCTGCGCCTGCGCTGCGAAGCTTGTAGCCAACGCCACAAGAACTGCCGCGAATATAAAGTTCTTCATCTTCTCAATCCTCATTTCTGCCGCATCCTGCGCGCGGGTGTTTCAGTTGTTGACGACAATTTCATTTTTAACAATCGCAAACCTGTATACAACAAGCTCTTAGAAATTGACCTTCCATACCACGTCGTTGCCGGTGGGGGCGGTGAAGTCCACCATGAGCAGGCTACCGTCGGTCTGCATGGTGGCGGGAGGAATGCCGCTGGGTAGATCTACAGACTTCGCGCTAAAGCCGTCCGGCAGAACAATACGCAACTGGTAGAGATCGCCGGCCACGGCACGCGAGACACCGCGCAGCATCCTGCTCGGCTCATCGTAGCGCAGGTCCTTCACATCGAAGGCCATCTGCCGGATGTGTCGGCTTGTGGAGATCAGCACCGGATGGGGTTGCTTTTCGACGATACAGTAGACGTCGCAGTCGTACGGCTGCAAGGGACGCGTCGCAAAGCTCCCCTTGAAGCTGCCGATGAGCTTCTTGGTCCAGAATTCATAGACAATGTACTCCTTGTCCGCGTCGAGGCGCAGGTCCTTCGCTGCATCCAGTTTTGTGGCGAATGCGTCACGGCCCACCCTTCCTGTGAAGTTGAAGACCGTGACGATGTTCCACTTGGCGAACGCGCGCTCCACCGGCATATTCCACACATGTGCCGGTTTGCGTGTGAACAGGTCCACCGGATAGGACACGTCCATGGTCGGTGGGCTGATGCGCTTCATCAGTTCGATGCGGTCGTCGGGATAGGGAACGTCGAAGGCCTCGGAGATGAAGAGCGTGCTGCCTGCGATGGCGTGAAAGACCGCGGTCACCTTGGCCTGGCCGTAGGAGTAGAATTCGCCGTTCGACAGGCTGAACTTGTAGATGTGGAAACCGTCGCCATCGTTCCAGAAGACGCGACCGTTGTAGAAGGCGCGATTGGACGAGCCCAGGACCGATTCGGTGAACAGACCGGTAAACTCCGTCTGGGTCAGCGGCGAAACTCCGGTTTCGTAGCCGTGGTCCGCGTCCTCGGAGATACGGCAGATGTCGACGATACCGTAGGAGTGGTCGACCGGCTGCATGTTGGAGCGGACGACGCGTCGCGGGGCCTTCTGGTCGATGGCATCCCGCCAAGATAATCCGCCCGCATGATACGTCTCCATCGCGCTCATGTAGGGATCGTGTTGCCCGGGCCACTTGTCCCACCAGTCGGCAAAGTCCATCTCGGCGCGGCCCGTTTGCTCGGGGTGGTCGGAGGCCCAGGCAAAGGCGCGCTCGCGCTCCAGCTTGACGGCGAGCGGGTTGGAGAAGTCGATGACGCGTTCGCCATCGTACTTGGGTGTATGCACCGGCAGATAGCACTCGGCGGGGTAGTTGATACGCGCTGGCCGTCCCTGGGTCCCTCCGCCGGAACCGTATATGCCAAAGGTGCCCTGAGCGCCAGGCCCTCCCATGCCCCAGTAGAAGTCGGTGAGGCCGTGGTCCTGAAAGAACTTCTCCGCATGGGCGTTGCTTCCGCCAGACATCCATCCGTGGAAGCGGCTGTAGTTGTTGGCGACCAGCTCTCGGTCGTCGAGGTTGATGGGACGCCGCTCTTTGAGCCGAATATCGTGCGCAATAGCGATCAGGTCTGCCTGGTGCTCCATGGCGCGCAGCCCGTCGTTGTTGAAGAGGAAGAGCAGCTTCTCGCCGGCGAAGCTCGCTCCCACAGGCATGGTGATCTTGTAGCTACAGGTGCCGCGGACCTGCATCCGATCCACCGTCTTGCCTTGCCATCCCTCCGATACCTCGAAGCGCGACGCCCCCTTCTGCGTGGATACATGCCCCATCAGCAATGGTTGCCGGTGGTTGGATCGTTCACCACATGGTTGACCGCATACAATTTGGGCGTAATCAAGGTCTCCACCGGCAGGAGTTCGTAGTAGTCGCGGTTGCGCGAGTGCGTGCCTATGCTCACCCATTTGTCGGTGGTGCCACCGAGACGCGCATCGGAGGAGACGAAATAATCCATCTCTTGCAGGTCGACCGGCTTGCCTGTGTGGTTCGCGCGGCCCAGGCTTACCAGCAGGTCGTTGCCGGTCTTGCTGGCAGAGATTCGATACTCAAAGTCCAACTGCCCGTGCTTGGGCCCCATGCAGCGTTACGGTCTCGAACGCTCCTAGATCACTGCTGTCGTTACGGTTTAACGAACTGGTCACGGTCCAGCCCGCGGGGTCGTCGCCGGGAAGGAAACGCACCTCATTGATCTGCATCTCACTACCCTTGAGTTGAGCCGACCAGCGGCAGTTCACCGGGTCGACCGTAAGTTTAAGTTTGTCTGTCTCCAGTGCGATGAGCTTTGCTGATTGGTGGGCGGGCTTGGCATTCTGCGACGAAGTGGTCTGCGTAATCATGGACTGTGCAGGGTGGACTGGTACCAGAGCAATACGCCGAACGAAGTAGAGGACATACCAAT
>CAWERM010000068.1:0-8435 GCA_963810995.1 uncultured Acidobacteriaceae bacterium
CACTTCGTCCCTCCGCCGTTAATTGACAACACTGGACAGAAGGGAGCGTTCGTCCTGCCTACCAATACCTCCATCGTCACCGGTAACAAGGTAGACAGCTTCGACGACTACACTTTCGACGCCGCGGCTTGGCCGATGACCGCGCATGAGGCACGTCCGGGAAACGATCTCGAATTCAATGCGATATTGGAGCACGGCGTCAGTCTGGCGCGCATGATGTACGCCTTCAACTCCACCAACCTGGATAGCTGGGGACTCTACTCGGAGTGGATGATGCAGCCCTACGAGCCCGCCGATGGTCAGTTGATCACATTGCAACTGCGCTTGCTGCGCACCGCGCGCGCCTTTCTCGATTCCGAGCTGCACTCGGGCAAGACCACCCCGGAGGATGCAACCAAGTTGCTGGAGAAGGACGTCGTCCTCAGCCCTGCGTACGCCAGTCAAGAGGTCAGGCAGCTCTCCTCACGCTCGCCGGGCCAGGCCAATAGCTACTTCTTCGGTTACACAACGATGCTCCAACTGCGCAAGGACACGGAGGCGGCGCTGGGGCCTAAGTTTAACGCCAAGCGATTCCACGACTTCCTGCTGGCGCAGGGACTGCTTCCACCCGATCTCCTGCGTCAGGCCGTCATGGAAGTCTTCGTCCCGGCTGAGAAGAAGAAAAAATAAGTTCAACTACCGGGCGTCCTATCCTTCGTGAGCTTTGCGAAGGATAGGTTGGCTTCGGTATCGTCCGCGGCGTGTGGTCCCCGCTCCAGCAGCACCGCGAAAAATCCGTCGCATCCATGCACTCCAGGCAGCGTGCGCAACGCGCCATCCTTCACCGCCGTGCCAATCAGCCACGCACCGACCTCCTGCCGCAACACACCCATCTCCGCCAACCTGGCAATCAGCAGTTCCATCGATAGTCGCCGCACTCCTGCCTTCGTTGCCACCGCCTCCACCACGAGTTCATTCTCCTCCGGTTCCAGCGAGCAGGTGGAGTACAGCAGCCGCCCACCCGGCGCCAGACGCCTCAACGCTCCACTGAGGATCGCCCTCTGCCGTGCAGACTGACGCGCCAGATCATCCGGCCGCAGTCGCAATCGTATCTCCGGATTGCGAGCCAGCGTCCCCGTCCCGCTGCACGGCACATCGCACAGGATCAGATCGAACTTCGCATCCTGCGAAACCTCTGGACCCGCATCCGAAGCATCCGCTACCGCGCAACGTACGCGTTGGGCGGACGCATAGCGCCGAAGCCGCGCCGCCATCTGAGCCATCCGTTTCGCGCTTATGTCGGTCGCCAGGATCTCCGCCGTCGTCAGTCGTCGCGCCAGCATCAGCGTCTTGCCCCCCGGAGCGGCGCAGCAGTCCCATATACGCGCAGATGGCGTCGAACCCGGTGCCGCGGCCGCCGCAAGCTCTGCCACTAGCCGCGATCCATCGTCCATCTGCGGCACACCTTCGCCATCTGAGTTCGCAGCCGTACCATCCGCCTCAGGAAAGATTGCCCCGCGCCCCGGTTCGTGCTGGTCATACTCACAGATGGCCAGCGCGGCCTCGCCCCCATATGCCGCCACCCAGCGCTGCACCAGCCACAGCGGATGCCCCAGCCGCTCCGCAAACGCCTCCGTCGATTCATGTAGCGGGTGCCCCGCATCTCGATTTTGCGATGTGGATTGTTTCACCACCAGTTTGCGCAGAACAGCATTCACCATTCCTGCCGCATGAGGCTGCCCCGTCGAGCGGCACATCTCCACGCTCTCGTTCAGCACTGCGTGGGCCGGAATCCGGTCCATATGCAGCAATTGAAAAGCCCCCATGCGCAGCGCCAGCGCCACAGGCTCAGCCAGCCTCTGATCGGGCCGCGCCAGCAGCTTACGCAAGTGCGCGTCCAGCGCAATCTGCCAACGCAGCACGCCCATCACCAGCGCCGTCGTCAGATTGCGGTCCTCCGGCCCCAGCACATCCGTCCGCGGCGAGTGCAGCAGCTCATCGCTGTGCCCCTTATCCGCTGCCACCAGTGTGAGAATCTCGAATGCCGCGGCACGCGCCGGGGAAATCTTCGCAATCGCCTCCGCCTGCGTAACCGTCGGCCCCGCAGATACAGGTCGCGCCTGCATTCCAGGCTTCCCGCGCTTACGCTCACCGTCGCGCCGCGCTCCGCTCAAAGCCCAAGCCTCTCGCCGCTCTTCACCTGAAACCCACGCAGGAACTCCGCAGCGCTCATCCTCCGCTTGCCTTCCATCTGCACCTCGTCGAAGAGCACCGAGCTGCGTCCTGCGCAACCTGCCGACATCTCATCACCCGCTACTCGCAACAATCCAGCCTCAATACCACTCTCCGCACCCACACGCATGCGATGCACAATCAGATTCTTTCCGCGCAGCCTGGTATGCGCTCCCGGCCATGGCTGAAATCCCCGCCAGCGATCGTAGATCTGCCGCGCCGTCCGCGTGAAATCGATAGCCCCATCCTCGCGTGTCAGGATCGGCGCCAGCGTCGCCTGCGCATCGGCCTGCTTCCGCCCCGCCAGAGTCCCCGCCGCCAATCCAGCCAGTGTCTCCACCATCAACTCCGCACCCACCACTGCAAGTTCGCGAAAAAGATCGACAGCGGTCTCGTCCGCACCAATCGCCACCTCTCGCGCCAGCAGCATCTCGCCCGTATCCAGCCCTTCATCGAGCCGCATCGTGGTCACACCGGTCAGCGTATCGCCATTCGCCACCGCCCACTGTACCGGCGCAGCCCCACGATACTTCGGCAGCAGCGATCCATGCAGATTGATGCACCCCAGCCGCGGCAGCTCCAGCATCCACTTTGGAATAATCCGCCCATAGGCCACCACCGCAATCGCATCCGGCCGCACGAGTTCCAACTGCGCGCGGAACTCCTCATTGTTTCTGATCTTCTCCGGCTGCACCACCTCAATCCCATGCGCCGCAGCAGTTCGCTTCACCGGTGGGGCCTGCATCTCCATCCCACGCCCTGCAGCGCGATCCGGCTGCGTCACCACCAGCGCAACTTCGTGCCCCGCGGCGATCAACGCCTCCAGCGTCTCTACCGCAAACTCAGGCGTCCCGCAAAAAACGAGTTTCATCGACTCACCACATCAACATGATCGCCCATCGAGCCATTCCAAGGAGAGCTAAAACTCTCCCCTCGCCGCGCGTACCACCGAGAAGCGGTCCAAGACGGTGCGAAACACTCACCACTCGCCGTTCTTCTGCATCTTCTTGAATCTTGCGCAGCACCAACTCGCGCTTCAGCCGGCTGACGCGGTCGATGAACAGCACGCCATTCAGGTGGTCGATCTCATGCAGGATCGCGCGCGCCAGCAGCTCCTCGCCCTCCATCTCGAACCATTCACCATGCTCGTTCTGCGCTTTCACCTTCACCCACGCCGCCCGCGCCACCTTCTCGCGAATCTCCGGCAGGCTCAGGCATCCCTCCTCCTCCACCTGCTTGCCCGTGGTCTCTACAACCTCCGGATTGATCAGAACCAGCTTTTCCTTCGCGTTCTTCTTGTAACTGACATCGATCACCGTAAGCCGCTTTGTGATGGCGATCTGCGGCGCCGCCAACCCAATCCCCTGCGCCACATACATGCTCTCAAACATCTCTTCTACCAACGTCTTCAGCGCTGCGTCGAAGACCGTCACCGGCTCGCACATCTTCGCCAGCACCGGGTCCGGGTACTTCACAATCTCGTGAATCTTCAACGCTTCTTTAGCCATCGTCGTCATTGATAGCCATTCGCGATCGTTTGTCATTCCGTAGCGTAGAATCTTCTAGCTTACTAACAACCAGCAACTAACTTAATACGCCCGAACCTGTTCGCAGTAGCCCTTGTAATTCCGCAGCATCTCGCCCAGCGAGTCTCCGCCAAACTTCTCGATTGCCAGCCTCGCCACAGTCAGTGCAACCATCGCCTCCGCCGCAACCCCCGCCGCCGGCACCACGCACACATCGCTGCGCTCATAGGCGGCCTTTACAGGCTCGCGCGTGGCATAGCTCACACTCGCCAGCGGCCGGCGCAGGGTCGAAATCGGCTTCAGATAGCCACGCACCACTACATCCTCGCCATTGGAGATGCCGCCTTCGATCCCGCCGGCATTATTCTGCTCGCGCGAGAACTTGGTGAAGTCGCCATCCTCACCATCGCCCGCGCCTTCGTACCCAATCGCATCATGCACGCTGCTTCCCAGCGACTCGGCTGCCGTTACTCCGCGCCCAATCTCCACCGCCTTCACCGCCTGTAGGCTCATCACCGCCTGCGCCAGCAGCCCGTCCAGCCGCTCGTCCCAGTTCACATGCGTGCCCACACCCGGCGGCAGCCCATGCACTACCACCTCGAAGACGCCGCCAATGGTATCGCCCGTGCGCAGCGCCCCATCCACCTCGGCCTTCATGCTCTGCTCGTCTTCCGCATCGACACAGTTCAGCAGCACATCGTCCTTCGCCTGCAACGCAACAATCTCCTCCCAGCTCGCTGCCCGCCGCAGCTCTGCCTTGCCCACACGCACCACATGGCTTGCCACCGCAACGCCTAGCTCGCGCAGCAGCATCTTCGCCAACGCGCCGCACGCCACTCGCGCCGCGCTCTCCCGGGCACTCGACCGCTCCAGAACGTAGCGCGCATCCGGGAAGTCGTACTTCAGGCTTCCTGCCAGGTCGGCATGACCCGGCCTCGGCGACGCCACAGCTTTGTGCTTCGCCGGGTCGCCTTCCTCCACCGGCAGAATCTCTTCCCAGTTCTTCCAGTCCGCATTGGCAATCGTCATCGCCACCGGGGACCCGATGGTCTTGCCATGCCGCACGCCGCTCAGGATGTGCGCGCGGTCCTGCTCGATGCGCATCCTTCCGCCGCGTCCATAGCCCTTCTGCCGCCGCCACAGCTCGCGGTCCAGCAGCGCCTGATCCACCGGCAGGGCCGCCGGCAGCCCGCTCACCAACGCCACCAATGCCTCCCCGTGGCTCTCTCCCGCAGTGGAAAATCGCAGCATTTATCTCACTCAATCCAAACTTACACAGCCCAAACTCGTTCTTCTCAAACTCTTTCAGCTCAAACTCAGATTGTAGCAACTCCACCGCACCGGCCTGCCAAACATTCCAAAGGAGGGTTCCCGTGGACACCAAGTCTCCCTCAATACAAATTGTGACCAGCCTCACATTCCGTCATCCAATCCGTATAGACTATCTTCCGTACGGCCCGCCGGGGTCAGAAGAACTTGGCGCGAAAAGGGGAAGCCAGATGCCTCTGAACCAGGTGGTCGGCCCGGACGGCACCACCACGACGGTCGCCTCCTCGCCAACGCCCTCGGCGTACGGCCAGACGGTGACATTCACCGCCACGGTGACTACCGGCGGTCCGGGTACGTTCGACAACCGCGGCACGGTGCAGTTCCTGGTGGACGGCACGGACTACGGCCACCGGTGCCGTTGAGCAGCGGCACAGCCGGCATCAGCGACTCGTCGCTGGCGGTCGGCACCCACACGATTACGGCCGCTACTCCGGGGACGGCAATTTCAACGGCAGCACGGGCAGCCTGACCCAAGGGGTCCCGGCGTTGTGACGGTGACCAACAACCTGGACAGCGGACCGGGCAGCCTGCGGGCGCGATCCGGCCGCGCGTCTCCGGCGATACGATCGAGTTCGCCTCCAGCCTGGCGGGCGAAACGATCACGCTCTCCAACCGCACACTCGCGATAAATACGTCGCTCCAAATCGAGGGGCTAGGGGCCGACGAGTTGACGGTCAGCGGGAACAACGGTTGCACGGTATTCGATATCACAGCGCCAACGCGATCGTCAGCGATTTCTGGCCTAACGATCACGGACGGGACGCGGCAGGAGCGTCGGGGACGGGCGGCATATTGACAACAGCGGCAAGCTGACGCTCGCGAACTGCACCGTTAGCAACAGTGTAGCCACCGACGCGTATGACTACGGCGGGGCGATCTTCAACTCCGGCACGCTGACGGTCACGAACAGCACAATCTCCGATAACTCGGCGGAATTCAACGCTGGCGGCGGGATTTGACAGCCGAGGGCGGCACGGTAACGGTCACGAACAGCACGATCTCCGGCAACTCGCGCGGCTTGGGCGGCGGTGGGATTTTCAGCTGCGGTACGCTGACGGTCACCAACAGCACAATCTCCGGCAACTCGGCGGGCAATTGGCGGCGGCGGAATTTACAACTACGGTGGCACGCTAACGGTCACAAACAGCACAATCTCCGGCAACTCGGCGAATTAAACGCTGGAACGGCGTGAGCGCCGGACGTTCACCGACAGATCTCCGCAACGGCGGAGACGCATTCACAAACGCGGCAGTGGCCACCGACAGCACCATCTACGGGAACAGTCCGTGGACGATGGCGGCGGCATATCACCTCGGCACGATGACGGTCGCGGTGCACATCACGACGACCGGATACGGCGACGGCGGCACGCTGACGGTTACGGGCACTGCACCAGTCAATGCGGACAACTACGGCCGCTGAGGCATGACGGTCGGCGGCATCTGCGGTCGGAATGGCGGCACCGAGACGCTCGCCAATACGATAGTCGCTGGAGATACCTGTTCCGGCTCGCCCGACATCTCCGGCTCGGTCACCGCCAATTATTCGCCTGATTCAAAATACGACCGGCGCGACGATCTCCGGCTCGGGCAACATTCTCAAACAAGAACGCCGACCTCGGCACGCTGGGCAACTACGGCGGGCCCACCGAGACAATTCCACTGCTCCCCGGCAGCCCGGCCATCGACGCCGGCAGCGTCGCGTTGGCGGTCGGCCCGAACGGCCAACCGCTCACCACCGACCAGCGAGGACCTGGCTATCCGCTCGTCGTGGGCGGCACCGTCGATATGGGTGCGATGGAGGTGCAGGATACGACCACGACGCTGGCTTCCTCGCTAAATCCGTCGGTTTACGGCCAGCCGGTCACCTTCACCGCCACGGTGGGTCCCGTACTCGAACCCGGCAGCGTGGCGCCGACCGGCACGGTGACGTTCTACGACAACGGCACGGCCATCGGCACGGGCACGCTGGCGGTGGTGGGCGGGCGTCGACGAGGCGACGTTCACCACCTCCGCACTGCCCGTGGCGCGGATGCGATCACCGCCGCCTATACCAGCGGCGACGCCAACTTCGCCCCCAGCACCGCCTCGACCGCCGTCAGCCAGATGGTCAACCAGGACGGCACCACCGCGACCGTCACGTCGTCGCAGAACCCTCGGTCTTCGGCCAGGCGGTGACCTTCACCGCAACGGTGAGCCCCGACGCCCCGGCGCGGGCACGCCGACCGGCACGGTGACGTTCTACGATAACGGCACAGCCATTGGAACCGGTACGTTGGCGGTGGTGGGCGGGCTCGACGAGGCGGGGTTCACCACGCCTCGGCCTGCCGGTCGGCACGGATCCGATCACCGCGGCCTACACCAGCGGCGACGCCAACTTCACCGCCAGCCCGGCCTCGACCCCCGTCAGCCAGGCAGTCGGCCAGGACGGCACTACGATGGCCGTCGCTTCGTCGCAGAACCCCTTGGTCTACGCCCGGACCGTTACCTTCACGGCGACGGTGAGCTCCACGCGCCGGTCCGGGCTCGCCGACCGGCACGGTGACGTTCTACAACAACGGCACGGCCATCGGCACGGGCACGCTGGCGGTGGTGGGCGGGGTCAACGAGGCGACGTTCACCACCGTGGCACTGCCGGTCGGCACGGATCCGATCACCGCGGCCTACACCAGCGGCGACGGCAACTTTACCTCCAGTCCTGCCTCGACCCCCGTCGGCCAGATGGTCAACCCGGACCGACACGACGATGGTCACTTCCGCGACACCAAATCCCTCGGTATCCGGCCAGTCGGTGACCTTCACCGCCGCGGTGAGCACCACCGGTCCGGCCACGTTCGACAACGGCGGCGAGGTGCAGTTCCTGGTGAACGGCACGGACATCGGCTCCACCGTGCCGCTCAGCGGCAGCACGCCCAGCATCAGCAACTCGTCGTTGCCGGCCGGCGCCGACACGATCACGGCCACGTACTCGGGCGACACCGACTTCAGCGGCAGCACGGGCAGCCTGACCCAAGGGGTCATCGGCGTTCTCACCGTGCAAAACAATCTGGATAGCGGATCAGGCAGCCTGCGGGCGGCGATCGCGGATGCCGTGTCCGGCGATACGATCGAGTTCGCCGCCGGTCTGGCCGGTGATACGATCACGCTCGACAGCACCCTCACGATCAACACCTCGCTCCAAATCGAGGGGCATGGGGCAAGCGAGTTGACCATCAGCGGCAACAACAGTTGCGAGGTGTTCGATTTCAGCAGCAGCACCGCGACCGTCGGCATCTCCGGGCTGACGATCACCGACGGGAATGCGCAGTCTGGCGGCGGCATTTATAACAGCAGCTTGCTGACGCTCACGGGCTGCACCGTCAGCGACAAT
>CAWERM010000069.1:0-3659 GCA_963810995.1 uncultured Acidobacteriaceae bacterium
GCCGCAGCCTCGCCGCCGTTGTCGCCGCCGCCGCCGCCGCCGCCGCCGTCGTCGTCGTCGCCGTCGTCGTCGTCGTCGTCGTCGTCGTCGTCGTCGTCGGGCTCGGCAGCGCGCAGTCGCCGGTCCAGTTCGAAGGCAAGCATCAGGTTGGCCAGCTTCGACTGCCGGTATGCCACCATCGGCCCATAGCTATTCTCCGATTGCAGATCGTCGAAGTTAAGACGTCCTTGCTTGTGCGCAATGGAAGCTATGGTTACCACCCGCGGCCTCTCACCACCGACTGCCGCCGCGCGCACCAGCGCAGGCAGCAGGACCGCCGTCAGCGCAAAATGACCCAGAACATTGGTGCCAAACTGGACCTCAAATCCGTCCACCGTCTGCTGCCGTTTTTTTGGGGCCATCACCCCGGCGTTGTTGATCAGCAAATCCAACGGTTCGCCCAGCGCAAGCTCCGCGGCACCGAAGGCGATGACCGACTCCAGCGACGACAGGTCCAGCAGCACCATCTCCGCGCTTGCATCGGGGGCCTCAGCCCGCAGCCGCGCCAGCGCCGCATCGCCACGCGCTTTGTTACGGCACGCCAGCAGGACGTGCGATCCTTTGCGTGCCAGTTCCAGTGCTGCGTAGTAACCGATGCCGCTGTTGGCTCCCGTAATCAGCGCGCGTCGGCCCACCTGACTGGGAATCTCCGCCACCGTCCATCCGCGTCCCACTGATTGGCTCGCTCCAACTCCGCTCATACCATCATTGAATCACCGAACCATATCGAATGCGCTGGCTCCCCGGTCGATTAATCGGTGCCGCACACACGATTGATCACAGTACTACAGACGTCACGCAGTACATCCTAGAACCGCCGCACGTCCTTAAAGAAGATGCAGTGGGTTTCCAGATACCAGGAAACGACAAACAGAACCAGCATCCAGCATGTAGCCCACAGGAACATCTGCACGGGAAGCGTGGTAGCCAGCCCTGCGTTGCCGTCTTGCCCGGACTCGCAAAAGATCAATCCGCTGGTCAGGCAGATTCCTGCTGCGAGCGACAGTAGGACCAGAGAATCCCATGTCTGTTGCTCCAAATTGACCGCTGGAGCCATGAAGGCTGTATAGAAAACAGCGCACAGAGAGAGCATGCACAACATCAGAGCGATCGGTTTGGCGGCCTCCAGCAGCATAGTGTCATCCTTGCACGCGCACCCAGTTTAATCCCATAGGAGGCCTGCTCGCGATAAAGTTGTTTGCATGGAATTTTTCGCCAGGAAGATGAAGCAGGAGCACAAAGTGATGCTCCAGCACGAACGCTCCGCAGGAGCGTTGCAGCCTGAGTATCACAGGGCCACACCGGAGTGTCCCCAGCCCCAGCGCTGGAGCATGATCGACTCAATGACCGCCGAGGTCGAAGTCCTTGAGTTCATCGCCACGCTGGTCACCACCCTAAAGCCTCGCCTGGTCGTCGAAACCGGCTCCTTCCTTGGAGTCTCCACTGAGTGGATCGCGCGCGGCTTGGAACGCAATGGTCCGCTCGCCGACGGTACTATGGCTAAGATCATCAGTTGTGAGTTCGACCCCATCGTCTATGCCAAGGCCAAAACTCGTCTCGAGGCCTCGCCGCTCAGCCCATGGATCGATCTGCGCAATCAGTCCAGTCTGGAAATGAAGGTCGACGGCACCATTGACCTCTTATTCTCCGACTCCGACCTTACCATCCGCGAGGCCGAGGTCAAGCGCTTTCTGCCGCAAATCAATCCCAACGGCATCATCCTCATGCATGACGCAAGCTCGCACCTGAAGACCGTTCGAGAGGCCGCTCTCAAGATGGAGTCCGAAGGTCTGATCTCCGTCGTTCTGCTGCCCACGCCGCGTGGCCTCGTCATCGCCCAACCGCGGGCCAACAGAACCTAACCGATGTACACGCATATTACTCGGCGTGTCATTCTGAGTGCAGCGAAGAATTCCCGCATTTCATTGCGGATTGTTGTAAACCGTTGTATGTTCCACGCCAAACACTTCGCCAAACGATAAACTAGCGAGCGTACTCGCTCAACAAGGAGAGGATCTCGCAATGAAGGTTCTGGTAATTGGCGGAGGCGGACGAGAGCACGCCATCGTCTGGGCGTTGGCCAAGTCACCGCGTGTCTCAGAGGTCGTCTGCGCGCCGGGAAACGCTGGCATTTGTCAGACACGTATTACGAAGAATAACCAGTCCGTGCGCTGTGTTACCGCCGATACCGGCGACCTCGCTGCCATGCTGCGCGTCGTCCAGTCGGAGAGGCCAGCGCTGACCATAGTCGGTCCGGAGCTTCCGCTCTCGCTCGGCCTGGTCGACAAGCTTATGCATCTAGGCTTTCGCGTCTTCGGGCCGAAGCAGAACGCCGCACGGCTAGAGACAAGCAAGTCCTTCGCCAAGGAGTTCATGCGTCGTCACGACATTCCCACCGCCGCTTACGCTGTCTGCACCACGCTTGACGAGGTGCGCAGGGAACTCCCTCGCTTCTCCGTGCCAATCGTAGTCAAGGCAGACGGACTGGCTGCTGGCAAGGGTGTAGTCATCTGTCCATCCCACGCAGAGGCGGAGCAGACTGCCGCGCAGATGTTCTCCGGCGCGCTGCTGGGCGCGGCCGAAACGTACGTCGTGCTGGAGGAGTTCCTGGCCGGCGAGGAGCTCTCCTTCTTTGCTCTCTGTGACGGCAAGCACGCTGTTTCACTGGCTGCGGCGCAGGACCACAAGCGCGTCGGCGAAGGCGATACCGGCCCCAACACCGGAGGCATGGGAGCGTACACCGGCGATGGCCTGCTCAGCGCACCGATGGAGCAGTGGCTGCTGGGGAACGTCGCCCAGCGCGTGGTCGACGAGATGGCCTTGGAAGGCACCCCCTTCCACGGCATCCTCTTCTGCGGCATGATGATGGTGCCTCAGCGCGACGGCTCAACCCTGCCCATGGTTCTCGAATTTAATACCCGCTTCGGTGACCCGGAGACGCAGGCAATCCTCATGCGCCTGCAAACGGACATCGTAGACCTTTTCGACGCGGCAATCGACGGGTCCGCGAACCAACTCACCATCCAGATGCATCCCGGTGCCAGCGTCTGCGTCATCGCCGCCAGCCAGGGCTATCCCGGAAAATATCCCTCTGGCCTGCCCATATCCGGTCTCGATTCCATCCAAGACCCGGACACGGTCGTCTATCATTCGGGCACGGCAGTCAAAGACGGCGCAATTGTCACCGCCAGCGGACGTGTCCTCGGCGTAACCGCGGTCTCCAGCCCCAACGACTTTGCAACCGCATCGTCCTTGCAGAATGCTCTGAACAAAGCCTACGGCGCACTCAATGGAATTTCCTTTGAAGGTATGCAATTCCGCCGCGACATCGGTTGGCGCGCACTACGCGACGGATTGTAGCCCTTAAGCATCCACTCTCTTGTACCTATAACCAAGGAGAGATCCGATGCCCCAACCACCCGTCCTCACCGCGGACGAACTCATCGCCTGGGTTGAGAAGACTTCCACCAACTGGCGCACACTCATCCAAGCCCATCCCGAGATTTTGACCCTGCCATGCGACATCATGGACGTCACAACGGCGGGCGGCCTGCTGCAACACATCGTTGCCGTAGAGCTGCGTTATGCCGAGCAGCTCTCCGGACTGCCCCCCACCGATT
>CAWERM010000070.1:0-5999 GCA_963810995.1 uncultured Acidobacteriaceae bacterium
ACCCAGGTCGTCGATCTGGTGAACCCGACCGACAACAAGGTTATCGGCAAGGTAACCATGGCAGACGAAATCGATACCCGAAAAGCTATCGCTGCTGCGAAAGAGGCCTTCAACACCTTTTCGCAAAGCAGCAAGGAATATCTATGTGTACCGAGGCCGCCTTCGGGCAGAGAGACTCCCTGCGTCCCTCAGGACTCCTTGTGAGCTGATCGCCTGGACGCGTCCAGAGAGCGCGCAGGATGACGCGAACCTGAGCAATACGCCAACTGGTTCGCCCGCTGGCTGGTCCTTTGCCTGCCTTGGGATGAAGACACGCAGGAAGCAGTGCTTAACCAGGTTGCTCCTGGGCTCGATCTGACCCATGAGGCTCGTATACTGAGGGCGATATGTCTGAGACCCTTGATAAGCGCCGCCGGACCGACCTGGACCTGTTTGTCCTGGCGCTGATCGATGGCGGGGTCTCAACCCCGTATGAGTTGCAGAAGTCGGCTGGTTTATCCCA
Source organism: uncultured Acidobacteriaceae bacterium (assembly GCA_963810995.1). GTDB lineage: Bacteria > Acidobacteriota > Terriglobia > Terriglobales > Acidobacteriaceae > Edaphobacter. The sequence continues at coordinate 503 of CAWERM010000070.1, forward strand.
GGGCGCCACGATCCCCGCGCTCCAGCGGTTGCTGGAAGCACGGTTCGTGCGCCCCGGGAAGCGGGGCGCACGCGGCCGAACCGACTACAAGGTCACCGCCGCCGGCAGGAAGACGCTGAAGGCTGGATGGCTGTCCCTGGTCGACGCCGGTCCCAGCGGCGACATCGATGCCGATCTTCGTGTGGCTCTGCTGACGATATGGGGAAGCAGCGATGCCCGACTCGCTGCGGAGTTCCTCCGGGAGTCTGCAGACAGGAAGAAGGCGCTGCTAGCTACTGCCGAGCCGACCAGTGACACCAATACGGTGCCTCCTCTGGGCCGGTGGTACGTCGAGATGCGGGCCGGAGCCGCGAAGGCGCTCCTGACTGCTGAATGCTCAGTCATCCGAGCCATGGCAGAAAACCTGCCTCGGAAGTTCACAGGGAAGGCCAGGCGCAGCAGTGGTCCCCCGCTAGGCAGGAAGGCCTCCTGAGGGTGTTCCAGAAGGCTATCTGAGGGTTCTGATTCATTGCGATGGGTGAACGGGTCAGTCGCGAACAGGTGTGGAGCATTACCCCAGTGTCCGGTTTATACGGAGACTGGCGGAGTTGGAATGCCGACCGATCCTGGGGATCGCTCGCCTATCAATACGGAGTCTCTACTTGATTAAACCAAGCAGCACCAGCAGCAAAGTTGTCTGTATCTCCAATTCGGAAGCCGCAACACTGGCTCCGGACGTTACGTTTGAGCCACTCTTCACCCCAGTTGAGGGGGCCAAGCTTTTGGGCATCCATGCAAAAACACTGATCAAAATGGCCCGCGCCAAACTGATTCAGGCGATTCGAATCGGGAAGCACTGGCGGTTCCGCGCCTCATGGATCAACGCCTATATCGCAAACCAGCTACAATCATCTCGCCAGCCCGCCTGAGCGATACGGAGACAATTATGCCTATCGCTCATACCCGCAGAAGTTACCAGGAAGGCTCTTTCGACCGAGTACCCCGCGCCAAAGGACCCGATGTCTGGGTCTACCGGTGGCGTGAACCTGCGCCCAACGGCAGAAGAGTCCAACATAAACGAGTCATCGGAACCGTTGAGGAGCACAAAACTCTCTCAGATGCAAAGAGGGCCGTCGACGATCTACGCCTCCAAGTCAATTCCCCAGCCGAAGCCAAGATTGGGAGGGTAACGGTTGGTGAAGCCTGGATACACTTCCAGGCAAACGAACTGCGCGATCCTGACGTGGACAGGTCTCCTACCACGATCGACAACTACTTCGACTACTTTGACTCACGCATACTACCGCGCTGGCGTGATGTCGCCCTCGACGACGTCAAGGCAGTCGCAGTGGAAAAGTGGCTGAGGTCGCTAGTAAACCTCGCGCCAGGCACCAAGGCGAAGATCAGAAACCATTTGAGTGCGCTATTCTCCCACGCAATCCGACACGAACTTTTCTTTCCGCGGGCCGGAATCAACCCGATCGCCAACGTGCGTCAGGGAGCAAAGAGACAGCGGGAACCAGACACCCTCACTCTATCCGAGATTAGGGAAATCCTGTCCAGGATCAAACCTCAGGCCATCAAGGTGATGGTTATCGTCGCCGCAGCATCAGGTCTTCGCAGATCCGAGATCCGCGGACTGAAGTGGTTGAACTGCGACTTCAAGAATAAACTGTTCCTGCTCCGCCAGGGAGTGGTGAGAAAGCACCAGACTAAACTCAAGACAGAGGCGTCTCGTCGGAGCATGCCCATGTCGCCTGAGCTGGCGCAGGCCCTGCTTGAATGGAGAAGCCTCACGCCTTACAACCAGGACGATGATTGGGTATTCGCATCGCCATACACAAACGGCAAGCGTCCCTACTGGCCCGAATCTGCCCTAGCAAACCACATCCGCCCAGCTGTGGAACAAGCTAAGATCACCAAGCTTGTAGGCTGGCATACATTCAGGCACTCCCTCGCATCGCTGCTGGGAGACAAAAAAGAAGACAGGAAGATTGTGCAAGAGATCATGGGGCATGCATCGAGTAGGATGCTCGACGTTTACCAGCACGGCAACCTCGAGGCCAAACGTTCTGCACTGAACCATGCCTCTGGCATCTTCGTTTTGCCTGCCAAGGCAAGCTAATCGTAGTCGCAATACGAAAGGGCTCCCCGCCATGGGGAGCCCTTTTTAATCTCTATTGCCACGTGGGCGGAAAGGGAATAATTTCTTTTTGTGCCCTTTTTGTGCCCTTGTTTCTCTTTGCCAGACACTCCTAAGTCCTTTGGAATGTATGGCGGGGACGACGGGGCTCGAACCCGCGACCTCTGCCGTGACAGGGCAGCGCTCTAACCAACTGAGCTACGTCCCCAGGTTGTCTTGCAACAACTTGAGCAAATGTCACATAGAACGTGCGGATTTGCGGACCTCGCGACTCACGCATCGTTCTACCTTGTCGCTGCATTGGATCCAGTACCAGCCCTTATTGAAAGAGACCCGGGAGACCAGAACTACCAACTCAACGACAGGATAGAGTCTATCAGATGAGGGCAGCGGCGGGGTGCTGCTGTGACCACGTTCCACGGAGTTGGCAGCGACCGATGCCCTATTGGGATGGCTGAGCCATCTCAGTGATTTTATCCGCGGCAGGTTTGACCTGGTGTCATGCAATGGTTAACTATAAGATTATTCCGCGTGAATAGGGAACTCGTTGCCGTGCCGAATTCGCTTGTGTGAAATGTGCGTTCAGCGGGTAGCAGGGTTGTCCCCTCTCGTTTGTGATTTAGTGGGCCGAGTAGTACAGCCGCAGCGGCCATACACTGGAAGCATGGCATGAGCCGGTACACCGCGGCGCAACGTTATAGCAATGCACCAAGCTACACGTCCACTTGGATGGGCTATCCGGGGTGGAATAGCGCACTATTCAGAACCAACCGGTCACAGTGATATAGAAATGAAGTTCTAGCAAGCGTTCACAGGTAGAGTGATCGGTTTGCGTCAATATAGAGGTGTCCGATGTTGAAAGCCGCTCTCTTCCTTCTCTTAATGCCATTATCCGTTTGCAGCAGCGCTTTGGCCGATACTCTAACCCTCTCTGGCACCCTTATTAACAATGGTTTGTTTGGGGAAACGGTGAGCTTCAATTCGACCACTGGCGTGTTCACAGGTACAGATTTCGATGCGGTGGAAGGCTTGTCCGCATATTTGTTTGATTCTTCGACGACCAGCCAGTTCAGCCCTGAAGTTGGAGTGTTCCTTGGCGAGTTCTCCGATGGATTGGGCGACCTCTTCTATCTGGATATTCCAGGAACGAATCTCATCGGTTATGCCGGCGGGTTAGTCTGTTCGCAGCTCCATGTCTGTCAAGGATCTCAGAAGACTTTTGCCTGGAGGTTTAACGCTCGACTCAACCTATTCTTACGCGATCCAGAACGGATTGGCGATGTTGACCTTGCAGGACACCCCAGAGCCACCCAGTCTGCTGTATGTTGCAACCGGCGCGATGGGGATACTAGCTGTCGTTTGGCGCAGGCGCATGCCTGTAGGACTTGACCCGGCGTAGTGTACTTGGTATGTTTAACAGGTTCCATGTGAATCGGGAACTCGTTGCCGAGTAGAGTGCGGCGGCGGACAAGGTGTATTGCAGGTGGTAGGATGACCTACCCTTTGCGATACACTGTATGAGGTAGTACATCCGCAGAGGACATGCACGAAAGCAAGCATGAACCGGTAAACTGCGGCGCATCATCCTCGCAATCGTACCTGCGACACCCTCCACCTAGGATGGGCTATGCGGGGCGGAACAGCGAAACGGAGTCAACTCCATCTTCCGGTAAGGGCTGCTTGTAGAGGGCGGGAAGCAAGGGACGCTCGGCCACCGTCGACTGTTGTTCGTCTGATTTGAGTGTTCCAGACGGGACGCAAGGGACAATTATCGCGCGAGGCACGTCAGTGTCCTCACATTTTCGTGCGTACGGCGTACGAAACGTTACAGGCGCGCGAGAGGACAATTGCTCTCGGAGTGAGAGTGGATTGTGCAGTTGACGGCGGCCATGGGCCGCAGGTTGTTGAGCAGAAGTTCAAGGAGTTCGAGTGCCTACGTTCCATCAGCTCGTGAAGCAGGGCCGCACGCCCACCCGATATAAGACCGCCAGCCCCGCGCTACAGGGTTCGCCGCAGCGCCGTGGGGTCTGTACCCGCGTCTACACCCAAACGCCCAAGAAGCCGAACTCGGCGCTGCGCAAGGTGGCGCGCGTACGCCTGACCAATGGAATTGAGGTCACAACCTACATCCCAGGCATTGGTCACAACTTACAGGAGCACTCCATTGTGCTGATCCGCGGCGGCCGAGTGAAGGACCTACCGGGCGTGCGTTACCACGTGGTTCGCGGGTCGCTGGACGCGGTCGGCGTAGCCAGCCGCAAACAGAGCCGATCGAAGTACGGGGCGAAGCGTCCCAAAGCGGCGTCTGGCAAGTAAGACTTCCAGGCGGGACGCGAGTTAGCGAGTCAACAACAGGCTCAGCACGTGAGAAGTCACCGGGTTGAGGGAAGAAGAGAAAAGAGAGTAGATGCCGAGAAAAGGTTATATTGCGAAGCGTGACGTTTCACCCGACCCGGTCTATGGATCGACGTTGGTTACGAAGTTTGTCAACTCCATGATGTGGGGCGGCAAGAAGTCAACCGCGCAGGGCATCTTCTACTCTGCGATGACCAACCTGGAGCAGAAGGGTGGCGACGAGGCCCTGAAGCTGTTCAAGAAAGCCATTGAGAACTGCAAGCCGTTGCTCGAAGTCAAGAGCCGGCGCGTGGGCGGTGCCAACTATCAGGTACCGATTGAAGTACTGCCCGAGAGGCGAACTTCTCTTGCCATCCGCTGGATTGTCACCTATGGGCGCGCCCGCGGCGAGAAGGGCATGGTGGAGAAGCTAACCGCCGAACTGCTGGATGCCGCGAATGGACGCGGCGCGGCGATGAAGAAGAAGGAAGACGTTCACCGCATGGCTGAGGCCAACAAGGCATTCGCCCACTACCGCTGGTAATACATGGAACAGGTAACAGTTAGTCTGTCCTGTTTGAGAGAGTTTCGATTGACCCGCAAGGCGAGCCTTGCAGATGAGAGATTGACACCGTGGCACGTACTGTAGCTCTGGACCATTGCCGGAACATCGGGATCATGGCTCATATCGACGCCGGAAAGACGACGACGACCGAGCGCATCCTGTTCTATACGGGCATTACGCACCGTATCGGCGAGGTGCATGAGGGGACTGCCACCATGGACTGGATGGAGCAGGAGCAGGAGCGCGGTATCACCATCACCTCCGCAGCGACTACCTGCACCTGGCAGGACCATCGCATTAACATTATCGACACGCCCGGGCACGTTGACTTTACCGCCGAAGTTGAGCGCAGCCTGCGAGTGCTGGACGGCGCGGTAGCATGCTTCGATGCAGTAGCGGGTGTACAGCCGCAGTCGGAGACGGTGTGGCGTCAGGCGGACAAATACAAAGTCCCGCGCATCTGCTTCGGCGATTAA
>CAWERM010000071.1:0-4119 GCA_963810995.1 uncultured Acidobacteriaceae bacterium
CCGGCACGGCCAGCCTGACGCTCACCCAGTCCGCCACTCCCAACTCCTCCGGCCAGTTCCCCCTCACCGGAACCGTTACCATCACCTCGATCAGCGGCCTCGACGCATTCACAGTCAGCGAAATCAGCGGCCCATCCTCGCTCTCTGGCATGGTCAGCGGCGTCACCGTCGTGCTCGGTACTCCTCAGCCTTGTATCGGACCGGGTGGTTACCCCGTCTGTGATTCAGTCCTCGCCGGTTTCATGATTAGCGCAAACACCAACTCCACCGCCACGCAGATCACGGTCTCCAACCTTACCTACGGCGCGACAGGCTCTTTTTCCTTCACCGGGACACTCACCCTCCAGTAGCCCAAGCCGCGCCGGCGGCACAGCTTCCAGTCATTGCCCATCCGCTCGCATTTAGACTTAAGCTGTGATCGAAGCCATTCATCCTACAGTCCACCTGCAATCCGCCCGCAGACCGAATCTGCCTGCGCTCACCGGCCTACGTGCCCTGCTTGCGCTCGGCATCCTGTTCTTCCACTTCACGCCGCCGCACATGCAACTCCTTTATCCGGTCATCGACAACGCATACGCCTTCGTCGGTTTCTTCTTTCTGCTCTCCGGCTTCGTACTTGCGTACAACTACGCCGACCGGCCCACTCCACTCCTCAAGCGCGTGTTCTGGCGCGCGCGCTTCGCCCGCGTCTATCCCGTCTACCTGCTCTCGCTGGCCATCTCCTTCACCATGCTGCAGGCAGAGTGGCACGTTCGCTCACACCACGACTTCTTCGCCGGACTCGTCCTCACTCCGCTGCTGCTTCAGGGTTGGAGTCCCCAGCTAGCTACCTTCTGGAACACCGTCGCCTGGACGCTCTCCGCAGAAGCCCTCCTCTACGCAACCTTCCCCTGGCTCATACGTCTGCCGTGGCCAAAATCTCCCGCCCGTCTGATCGCGCTTCTCGCCGCCATCTGGGGCATAGGTCTGGTCCCGCATTCTCTCTACATCCTGCTCAACCCGGACCACCTTGCGGGGCCAGCCACCCGATACAGTTCCGGCTATTGGATACGCGCGCTCAAATATACCCCAATGGCTTATGCCTGCACCTTCTTGCTAGGGGTCGCGTTGGGAAAGCTCCAGGCAGGCATCATCCTCACCACACGCCGGCGCACACTGATCGCGGCTGCAAGCCTCACCGCGCTGGCCGCCTTCTATGCCGGCGCCGTCTCCCATGTGCCTTTTATCTTGATGCACGGCGGTCTGCTGATGCCGCTCTTTGCCGCGCTGATGATCGGCCTCAGCGGGCCGAACCCCATCGCCTCTGTCTTCTCGTGGAGACCTCTGGTACTGCTCGGCCAGGCCAGCTACTGCCTCTTTCTGCTGCACTTCAACTTTATCAATATGCTTCGCCTCTACCATGTGACCGAACGTCTGCACCTTGCCACGTTCGATCCGTGGATCACGTACGCCGCCACCATCCTGCTCGCCTTCGCCGCGCTGCATCTGGTGGAAGATCCCTCGCGCAATGCCATATTGCAACGCGGAATGGCACCCTCAGCTTAGATTTGAGGATTCGTATTGCTAAGTACCAACAGAAATGCGACTGCCCAATCGGCAGCCGCATCTTGTTTTTTCTACACCTCGAACCTCGCCCCGACTTACGGGAAGATGGTCTGCGATGCGTGCGCCCCATTCGGCACAACGGTCAGGCAGGTCGGCTGTGGCGAACTGTTATACGGTGAGTTCTGCACCGTCTGCAATCCGCCGGTGTTCGGGTTCAGCCTCTCCCCCGTGACCGTGTTGTCCAGGCTGTTCGAGGTGTACAGGAAGGTGCCAACCGCAGGATCGATGGCCACGCAGGTCGGCCCTGTACCGACCCCCGTCGCAAACGATCCGACCGCGCCCGATGGTGTGCCTGATGCGCCATTGATCATGTAGCCCTGCACCGTGCTCCCGTTATAGTTCACCACATAGATCAGTGTGCCGGTTGGATCGATGGTCAGGTTCACCGGATACAGTCCGGTCACAAACGGTCCATTGACCATCGGCAGCAGCGCACCCGACGGCAACACCGTATACCCAATCAGTTGGTTTGCCACCTGGTCCGTCACATACACGTAGCGCGAGGTCGGTTCCTCGGCGATTGCGCTGGGCACCACGCCCGCCGCATATCCAGTTGTAGCCGTCGTCGTGATTGTGGTTCCGGCAAGCGGGGTCAGCGCGCCAGTCGTCGTGTTCTGTGAAAAGCCCAGAATCTTCGCATTGGGCTCGGATTCCTGGTCCAATACATACACAAAGTGGTTGAAGTAGCTCACCGTAACGCCCACGGGGTTGTTGCCCACGTTCTGGTTTGTAGGCGTGCCCAGCGAGTTGTCCGTCTTCACCGGGAAGATCGACACCCCGCCAGGCCCCGGCTTGGTCGCCGAATAACCCGTCTGGTACGTGTATGTCACATACAGGAACGCACCCTGCGGGTCGATCGCCAGCGCCGTCGGACGGGTCCCTGTCAACGCATATACGTTCTTCGAGGCCAGCGTTCCATCGCCCTGCACAGCGAACTCCTGCACCGTCGAAAGCAATATTCGGCCATCTTCCTCGTTTTCGCCCGTTACGTATTGCTGCTTTTGACCTGGTTGCGTTGCGCGCACACGCGCACGATTGAACCGAACCACCAGTTCCGTCCCGCAGGGCCGCCGCACCAAGGCGTGATTGAGTACATCGCCAACTATTCATCCAACGCCCACAACGCCCGCGACCCGCCGCCGCCGCAGCCACACCACCAACCGGGTACGGAGCCTGGGGCTGAACAGACGAGCGAAGGTCAGCTGGAAGGGCCGGTGGTTCCCCAGCAGCGAGGCCGCCATCGAGGGAAGCTCCACTGGAAGCCGTCGTTGTCACCAAGCCGCTGACGTTCCTGACACCGCTGCTGCTGCTCCACGCCGAACCGGACAACGACGCTCCATGCCTTCATCGCCGCCACCGCCAGCCGGCTGAAATGGCTCCGGTGCTGGCGCTGGGAGCGTTTGCGATTCCTTCCCCTGCAAGCATTCTGCTGAAGAAGGGATTGGGGTTCAGCAACGGGTGTCAGCGCAGCGGTTCCGGCGAGGACATCTGGCTGGATTTCGGTCCAGAGGACTGACACCGTTTAAAGTCATCAATGGCTATGACGTGACGATCAGGGGTAATTTTCAAGCTGGACGCTGACGGTAGCCGGAGCAGTGCGGAAGCCGGGCCAGTACAGGCTGCAGCAGGTTCAGATTACGTTTACCGGCAGACGCGCCACGTCTGCGTGGAAGGTTGGGGATCTGGTAAAGTTTGGCGGGGCGCGTAGAAATTCTGGCGATGGTGCCGGAAACGATTATGATGAGTGGGGTGGAGTGCGCAGATCGATTATGAAGTCACTGGGTATGGCAGCAGCCATGGCAGGGACCGCTGCTGTGCTGGGAGATGTGGGGTGGGCGTTTGCGTGGCGCGGGAGCGCGGGCGCGCGCTGGCTGGATGCCGACCCGAAGTTCGGCTATGACGGCGAATTATCGACGGACCTGAAAGTGACGAATGTGTGGGTGGAGGGTGGCGAATGGAAGGTGGGGGATTCGGCAATACGGGGGTCTTGTTTGACTGCCGCGTTTGCGCCGGTACGTATTGCTAGCTCCCTGACGGCGAAGCCGTGTGAAAGCCGCAGCCCTGCCGGGAAGCAACGGGGAGAGCTTGCGGTAGTCGTCTGCGCAGGGAGTTCTGCGTGCGGTTGCCCCGCTGCGGATGCGCGGGAAGGGGGTTCTCAGTACCGCGGAGCCTGCGCGACGGAGGACCGCTCTCCATCTCCATGAGGGTAGGGGCGCGAGCTTCCGCCGGATGCGTCGATGCGCCTCGGGGTGATGCCGAACTGGTCCCCCGACGTGATCTGCGTCCTGTTGCAGGGACGCGCGCGGCACGTAGGGCGGATCGTGCTGGACCGCCGTCTCGCACACATGCGTCCGCATGGCGCGCCGCGCCGCGCCAGAGGAGCCGCGCGTCGCCTGGGTAGACGATCGCCATGTGGTCGCCGGAGAGAGTCCGCCGCCGAGAAGTACTCCATAACTTCGCTACCTTAGCCGAACAGAGCCGAAATCGTGGTTGCACGTGACCTCGCCGACAATC
>CAWERM010000072.1:0-4627 GCA_963810995.1 uncultured Acidobacteriaceae bacterium
TGCGCACCCCGTTTTCCATCATCTGCAGCCATTCGCTCCCCGGCTCCTTCAACTCGACCGTGCCCAGCAGGTAGTTGGTCTGCACCACAATCTCCAGGGCGTTGGACATATCGTGGGAGAGTTTGCGAATCTCCAGGGCAATCTCTTCGGGGATCTCGGAAGGACCAGTTTGCGGCGAAGATTGCATTTCTTCGTTCATAATCGGGTGGAGATGCCTCCCGGCAGATGAATTAGTCTTAAGCCGTTCCAGTGTATGCGAAGCGTCGCGCAATTGACAGCCGACCTCGTGTTTGAAAGACTGAACTCTCACGACTGCCGTGTCCGGCCGCAGGGTTCGCGACATGTACGACCGTGCCGAAGTGGCGGAATTGGCAGACGCGCATGGTTCAGGTCCATGTACTCGCAAGGGTGTGGGGGTTCGAGTCCCCCCTTCGGCACCAAATATTCTCACAGACAACCCATGCCTACCCAGCTTGAGCAGATTCTCGCGCATACCCTGCACGAAGTACGGCCCGGCGCGCCGCCGCCAATACCTCGCTTCTCCAGCGCAAAGCCGCCGACCACTCTCCCCGCGGATTCGAGGCTGCCCTGCGCAAGGCTGCCGCCTCGGTCCAGCCATCATCGCCGAACTCAAAAAAGCCTCGCCCTCGCGCGGACTCATACGTCCTGACTTTGATCCCGCCGCGTTGGCCCACTCACTACAGGCCGCCGGAGCAGCCGCGCTCTCGGTGCTCACTAACGACAAATACTTTCAGGGATCGCTCGGCAATCTTAGCCTCGCTTCGGCAGCGGTCTCCATACCATGCCTGCGTAAGGACTTTATCCTCGATCCCTTCCAGATTCTCGAAGCGCGCGCAGCCGGTGCCGACGCCATTCTGCTCATCGTGGCTGCACGCACCGATGCCAACCTCGAGAAGCCTGCGCGACGAAGCCTGCAACATGCAACTCGATGTCCTCTGCGAGGTGCATGACCGCGTTGAGTTGGACCGCGCCGTCGATCTCGGCTTCACCGTGATCGGGGTCAACAGCCGCAACCTGCACACCATGCAGGTCGAACCGCAGACCCTGTTCGATCTCGCACAGGGGCTTCCCGCGACGCCGTCCATGTTGCCGAGAGCGGCATCCGCAACGCCGCGGAGATCGCTCATCTACGCAGCGCGGGATACCACGCCTTTCTCGTCGGCGAGTCGCTGATGCGCCAGTCAGACCCCGCCGCCGCACTCTCCGCCCTGCTCCAGCGCGAATTCTCAACGAATATCTAAGCTCCGGTCTAATCGCTCGCATAAACTGACAGGAAAGAGATTGTTTTGCTTAAGGGCACGGCTTCAGCCGTGCCGTAAAGGTACATATTGGGCTGCGGCTTTAGCCGCTGAGGTCATTTCTCAGGAATTTTCAGACAGCTTCTGATCGGATGGAACTTTCGTGAATCGACGAATACATTTCGCCAGGGAACCATTGCCATGTGGGTGAAGATCTGCGGCAACACCAACCTCGAAGACGCTCAGCTCGCCACCCGCCTTGGCGCGGATGCTGTCGGGTTCGTTTTTGCCCCCAGCCCACGCCGGGTCACAGCCTCGCAGGTGGCAGTAATCACGCCTCATCTTCCCCCTCACGTCGAGCGCGTCGGGGTCTTCTCTTCGCGCGATGCAGCCCAGATTGAGTCCATAGCACAGAAGGCCGGCCTGACTGCGGTTCAACTTCACGGTGGATTCGACGAGCAGTTGGCCCGACACCTCGCGGGCCGTTTTTCCGGACGCGTGCGCATCATCCAGACCCTTCACTGGCCGGTCGGCCAGCCGTTGCCGGATAAGACGGGCCAGCCTGCTCAATCCCCAGCTTCACAGCTTACCGAGCAGATTGCACGCGTAGCCCTTCTCGGGCTTACAGACCGCATCCTGATCGACTCCAGGGTAGGCGCCGCAACCGGCGGCACAGGAGTAGCCTTCGACTGGGCTGCCGCGAGCACAGCCTACACCTCACCTCCTGAAGGCATACACCTGATTGTCGCCGGTGGTCTCAATCCTGGGAATGTGGCACAAGCAATCCATCAGCTCAATCCCTGGGGAGTGGATGTCTCCAGTGGGGTAGAAGCCTCTCCCGGTCGCAAGGCCCCTGATCTATTGGCGCGCTTCATTGAAAACGCGCGTGTTGCCGCTGTTGCCTGATTATTGCACCTGGTTCTCCTGGAATCCTCCCCTCTCCGGCTAAGTCAATCAGAGTGCTACACAGGGGGTCTGGTTCCTTCATCCACGTTCTAAAGTCGGTCACGCGCAACGATTTCACTTCTGCCGCGTCTAACGCACTAACGGCATTCGCGTGGCATCGCGGCTGGATACCGACGGATATACTTGATATCAACAGCTTAGAAGCCGCGCAGCGAACGCAATCGGGCACCGCCCAGAACTCAAGAGGATCGACCTACCATGGACATCCAGAAGCAAGCTGAAAACAATCTCTTCGCGCGAATTCGCAATCACCACCTTGGCTCTACCTTTGTACTGCTGGGAGTGCTGTCGGCTGGAATACTAGCCGGCTCCGTGCTGACCCGCTCGGTCAGCGCCAAGGACCAGGTCGATTCCTCCGACGCGCGCCCGCTGGTCATTCCCAGCCCGGTGGAACTCTCCAATGCATTCACCAAGATTGCCAAACAGGTTGGCCCGGCGGTGGTCAACATCAACACGGAGTCCATCCCCAAGCAGTCCACGAACCGCCGCTCCGGCCGCCGCGGCCAGGTCATCCCCTTCGGCGGCAATCAGGGCGATCAAGGCGACCAGGGTGACCAGGGCGACATGCAGGACTTCTTCAACCGCTTCTTCGGCGGCCAGGGTGGGATGGGCGGAGATGACGGTTCCAACAACTTCAGCGGCGGCACACGCGAGGCGCTCGGCACAGGATTCATCGTCGATTCGCGCGGCTACATCATCACCAACAATCACGTCGTCGATAAGGCAGATAAGATCTACGTCAAGCTCTCCACAGACCCAGACAACTCAACCGACAAGGGACGTCTCGCTCATGTCATAGGTGTGGACGCAGATACCGACATCGCTGTGATCAAGATCGATGCGCCTAACCCCCTGCCCACCGTCAAACTGGGCAACTCCGACGGAGCGCAGGTGGGCGACTGGGTGCTGGCCATCGGCGAGCCTTTCGGTCTATCGCAAACCGTCTCTGCAGGCATCGTATCCGCTAAGAATCGTTCCATCGACGAACCTGGCCCCGATGGCCGAGTCAACCAGTTCCAGAAGTTCATCCAGACCGACGCCGCCATCAACCCCGGCAACTCCGGCGGCCCGCTGGTGGATATGGCCGGCCAAGTCATCGGCATGAACACCGCCATCTACACCCAGTCCTCCGGCTCCGAGGGTGTCGGTTTCGCCATGCCCGCCAACACCATCATCAATGTCTACGACATGCTCATCAGCCCAGACCACAAAGTCACGCGAGGCTCCATCGGCATCACCTTCAAAGCTGAGCCCGCCGCTGTGAGCCGCCAATACGGCTTCGCCAATGGAGGTGTCTTCGTCGAGGAGGTCCTCCCTGCCGACGGCCCCGCCGCCAAGGCTGGTGTCAAGCCAGAAGACATCATCGTTTCCATCGACGGCAAGCCCGTCAAGGACGGCGACGCTCTGGTAGCCGACATCTCATCCCGCCGGGTAGGCTCGTCCGTTGAGCTTGGCATCCTGCGTAATGGCAACAAGCAGACGGTCTCCGTTGTCATCGCAGACCGAGCCAAGCTCTTCGCCGATGTCGGCAACAACAGTGATAACAACTCCGCTCCCTCTGGGGCCGACGCCAGCGAAAGCAAACTCGGCCTTGCAGTGGACGCGGTCCCCGCCCAGATCTCCAGCAATCTCGGCATCCACGGCGGAGTCATCGTCACCAACGTCCGGCCTGGCTCCTTCGCGGAGGATATCGGAATTTCCTCTGGAACCGTCATCCTCGAGATCAACAAAAAGCCCATCTCTGACAAGGCCGATTTCAATGCCATCGTCAATGGCCTCAAGTCTGGCCAGGACGTAGCCTTCAAGGTCCGCCTACAGGGACCGAATGCGCCTAGCGGAGCCACATTCTATGGCGGCACTCTGCCCTAGTTCATATCCACGCGTCGGAAGCACGAACCATCCGGACCGCGCTTCCGACGCGAATCAACCAAGCAAACACCTAAGATACTGAAACCCCTATCCGTGTTGCCAAACCTTGAATTCTGGGATAACCTTGCGCTTGTAACTTCGGATTTTGCACGGTTTCTGTGCCATATTGCTCCATGAGGTCAGTCCGTATCATGCGTTTGGGTCACTTGGTTCTGTTGTCGTCCCTCATCATCTGCTCTACAGCGCCGGCAGTCGCACTGACGCGAGCGCACCGCGGACCCACCTCACCCAGAACCGGCAAACACTCCAAGTCCAAGCTACAGAGTCAGAAGACCATAGACGATGAGCGCGCCACCCAGATCCAGTCTGCCTTAATCCGATACGGCTACCTGACCGGCGAGCCCAGCGGCCACTGGGACACCCAGACCCAGGCCGCCATGCAGAAGCTACAGGCAGATAACGGTTGGCAGACCAAACTGGTGCCAGACTCCCGCGCACTCATCAAGCTTGGCCTTGGCCCCAGCACCGCCCCC
>CAWERM010000073.1:0-4167 GCA_963810995.1 uncultured Acidobacteriaceae bacterium
GCCAAATCTCTTCCAATCCCACTCACTTGCCATTCGAATCATCTTTGGCGCCAGGTCAAACAATGGCATAGAAAGCAAGGCGATCCAGCAGAGTGCAGAGTACAAATCCGACGCACTCATCTTACGAAAGCCATACCGGACACTGACGTTGCCTCGGTCTTTCACCACCGAGATGTAGCTCGCCAGCATGGCTGGAATGGAGACATGGTTGACCAGAAGTATCCCAACCGCCATCGCCGTCGCGGCCAGCGTCAACAGAGCCAGCCGTATCTTCCGTTCCGTGACGAGGAAGAGCAGAACCACACCTCCCACAATCGTCACCCCGGCCATATTCGGCTTCATCAGCGAGAGCAGCGTCAGCGAAGAACAGTAAGAGAGCCTGCACTGCCTTCGATTTGGGCTTCCCCTCATACGCCAGGCAGGAGAGGAAGAACACCGCCGCCAGCACCATGACGCTGTCGTTGTACCACCAGAAGCAGAACGCCAGCATCGCGGCGCATTCGATCGAGAACGCCATCGCCGCCGCTGCCAGTCGTCCCATCGCCACCGGCCCATCAGCCAGTACATCCACAGGAACGTAGAACAAGCAAAGATCGCGTTAAGATAGAGGTTCGCGTCCCAGTTGACACCGAACATCTGATACGCGATTGGATGCCAAGATTGAATCCCGGTGGGGTAGTCGCCGGAAAATCGACATAAGGTCTCTGTCCCTGGATTTGACGCCAGCCCGTCTCTACCAGAATATTGAAATCCCAGGAGCCGTACTGCTGCCTTCCGAAGTGAAGGATAAACACCCACAGAAACGCGCAGGTCCCCAGCAGCGCGCCGTAGGTGTACGTATTGCGCCATTGTTTTTGCATCGATCGGACCACGTAAGTCAAGGCCGGTTCTAAGCAAACTGCCGCAATAAAAGCAACTGCGAGAACGACATCTTGCCGGAAGACGAAACGCGCGTATGATTTAATCGGAGCTGCAAACAAGAACCTGAGGATGACGGGCACAAGAATCCCCAAGCCCACACACGCAGCAAACCCATCCGGTCGCGACAGCTTGTTCTCTTCGCGTGGAAGGCCGGAAGTGGTTGTCTCCGAGGACGATGGGATCGGGAGCAAATCATCTCCTGTTTTGCGCAATGCCCTGGATGCTTGCAGTGATTGTAGCTTAGCCGTTTGTGGTGGCTCGCGTAACAACCTAGTTGCGAAAGACAGTTGCAAGCGCGACAATCGAGCCATCCTCAAGAATCCGGCAGACGAAAGCGCACCATGGCTCAGACCAAGATAATGATTTCAACCACTCAGGCCCCCCGGGCAATCGGCCCCTACTCGCAGGCCGTGCGCGTGGGCGATATGCTCTTCACCTCCGGCCAGATCGCACTCGACCCGGCCACCGGAGCGCTGGTTGCTGGAGGCATTCGCGAGCAGACCAAGCGTGTGCTGGACAACCTGGCGGCCGTGCTGGAGGAGGCCGATCTGGACATGGCCAACGTGATCAAGACCACCGTCTTCTTAAAACATGGGTGACTTTGCCGCCATGAACGAGATCTATGCCCGATACTTTGCACCGGAGGGCGTGGTGCCGCCGGCGCGGTCCACCATCGAGGCGGCGCGCCTGCCCAAGGACGCGCTGGTGGAGATCGAAGTGATCGCCGCGCAGCCGTTGACATAGTTATTAGCTGATATCGTTGCGCGAATCGGCGCATCGAATTCTAAGAGGAGTCCAGAGATGGCTGAGATAACACCCGGACCAGGCGCCGGGCCAAAATTTGAAAGTGCAGAAGACGGAGGAGGAGTGGCGTGAGTTGCTCACCCCCGAGCAGTTCCATGTGATGCGCCGGAAGGGAACCGAGCGGCCGTTTACAGGCGCGCTGGTGGATACTCACGACGACGGCAGCTACTACTGCGGGGCATGCCATGCGCCTCTGTTTACTTCAGACACCAAGTTTGATTCGGGCTGCGGATGGCCCAGCTTCTATCTTCCCCAGTCGCCCGACGCCATCGACGAGCACGAGGACATGTCGCTGGGCCGGCGGCGCATCGAAGTCACCTGCTCGTCCTGCGGCGCGCACCTCGGCCACGTCTTCACCGATGGCCCCCAGCCCACAGGCCTGCGTTACTGCATCAACAGCGCCTCGCTCGCCTTCGAGAAGAAATAATTGCCATTAGACACGAAAAGCCCCAACTGCGAAGCTGCCAGCTGGGGCGTCCTGTTCTCTATATAACTCTGCTTAAGCTTTGACGACCTTGCCCGTCTTGATGCAGCTGCTGCATACGCGGATGCGCTTCGAAGCGTCCGCGAGCTTGGCCTTCACCGGGTGAAGGTTCACATTCCAGCGGCGCCGGGTGGTGTTATTGGCGTGCGAGACGTTATTTCCGAACTGCGGCCCCTTGCCGCAAATGTCACATTTGGCTGCCATGATGAAACTCCAATCCTGAATTGCAGCAACCTTCACTTGGCACATACGGCCAAATCCAACGTCCCTGTATAGCGAGGGGTGAAGGGGGCAGGCATAGTGGAACTCACGTCCCCGGTCGCTGCCGCGTCACACTGCTTCTACTAGTTATGTTATCACCGGCGAGGCCTAGGTCGCCACTCAAGACATCTGGCGGTGGTGCGTCAGTTTGAAGTCCGGGACAATCGAAGTTACCTATAACACCGTTTTCAAGGAATCTGAGAGACCCAAAACTAATCGGGCTGCGAAGTGGCGTGGGGTCGATGCTCCCGGTACCGGCTTGTCCAACCGAACCCTCCCGTAAGTCTTAGCAGGATCAGGGCGCGGGTGTCTCTTCGAAAGGCAAAATCCGCGACGTGACTTCCATCTTGTGGTAGTTGAGATAGGTGGCGACATACGTCCATGAAAATAAGCTGTCAGCCATCCTCTCGGATATACTCTTTGGCAGCCAGAAGCTCTTCCCGTCCAGCTCCACTGGTGCATACTCCACGGTCACATCCAAAGAGCCCATTTCCTTCCCGATAATGTGATGAGGTGCATGAAACTGCATCCGCGTGACCTGCGTCGTCTCCGGGTCGATCAGTACGCTCCCGCTTACGTCTTCCTGCATCAGGCAGGCGGGTGACCTCTCGCCGGCAGCCACGCTAGCAAACTCGACGAGGATCGGATCCTTCGAGTGGTCCGGATTGATTGACTTCAACGAATAGTCCATGCAGGCCTGTTGGCTCAGACTGACCAGCGCCAGATCATTGGAGAAAGCCCCCTCAATTAGAAAGCCCCCGCCGATCGAATCTGCTGTTGCGGGCTTGCCACTCACCGTCTTCACTTCTCGCGATTCCTGGAGATTCATCTTGTCATCAGGGCCTGGAATACGCTTGACGAGAAAGGTTGAATCGGTGACAGCGCCCCCACGATCGCCTCGGCGGCGGGCGGAGGTGACTACATGCTCATCACAGAAGAAACTGGGCACGGCGGAATCGTATTGGTTCAAATTTTCCTGCAGCCGTTGCAGAATTTCCCCCAGCGTGGGCACATTCTGCGCTATGGCCCTCGCACAGAGCCACACCCCCATTCCAATTAACACTGCAACTGCAATGCAGCGCTTCTTGTCTAATTGACGGTATCTCATATGCAACCTCTCGGGGCAAAGGTAAGCACTCCATCGAACCGGTGTAGTTCTTAGACACCACTTCGGAGAGATTCGTTCCCGGTCAAACGCCCAGCAATATCTGGACACGGCGGAGTTCAACCCGCAACTATCATTGCTATAGCGCCCGAAAAGTCGCATTTTCGGCAAGTGCAGTCATTCACTTCAAATTGACCCACTACTCATCCGGCGCGTCGCCATTTCTTCCGAAGCTCAGTCGATCTTGATCTTGCGCAGCAGCCGGAAGTCGGAGAGCATCTTGCCTGTGCCCAGCACCACCGAGGCCAGCGGATCGTCGGCCACCGAAACCGGCAGGCCGGTCTCTTCGCGGATGCGCTTGTCCAGGTTCTTGATCAGCGCGCCGCCGCCGGTGAGCACGATGCCGCGGTCTGAGATATCGGCCGAAAGCTCCGGCGGCGTCCGTTCCAGAGCCACGCGGATGGCGTTGATGATGGTCGAGATGCACTCGGAGAGCGCCTCACGCACCTCGGAGTCCTCGATGGTGATCGTCTTAGGCACGCCCTCGATCAGGTTGCGTCCTTTGATCTCCAGGGTCATCGGCCGGTCCAGC
>CAWERM010000074.1:0-10807 GCA_963810995.1 uncultured Acidobacteriaceae bacterium
TCTGTGCCGGTGGTGCCGGATGGAGCAGCCATAGGGGCATCGACTGGCGCCGCTATCGGTGCGGCGTCCGGTGCGGTCGCTGGAGTTGCAGCCGCCGGTGTAGGAGTTGCATTGGCTGTAGGAGCGCCTGTACTGCCTGCGTCGTCAGCGATGAGGGCAACCACCGTGTTGATCTGTACCGTGGCGCCCTCGGCGACCTTGGTCTCCTGCAAGGTTCCCGCCGCGGGGGATGGGATCTCGGCGTCCACCTTGTCGGTGGAGATCTCGAAGAGCGGCTCGTCGCGCTCGACCTTGTCGCCTACCTTCTTGAGCCATTTGGTGAGAGTACCTTCGGTGATCGATTCGCCCATCTGGGGCATAACTACTTCAATCGGCATGGGGTTCCTTCCAGAGTTGATGGGCGCTGCTGAGCAGCCTGCGCCTATGGATTATAAGGCCTGGGCAGTTTGCGCGCTGCAACCGCAAACGCGCGCCGCACTGTATAGATGCTTGTGAGGACGCAATCGGCACTCATCTTCTCGTCCTTTATACCCGACCTGCCGATGGCTCGAGAAGTTGCTCGATGGAGTCACACCAGACCATTTGGCGCTGTAGGGCATGGCCGAAGTTGCGCGCAGTCGCATGAATCGCGCGCTCCATCGTAGGCTCCATGCCAGCCGCAGCCTCCAGTTCCAGGCTGGTGACGCCGCGGTCGTGAATGCCGCAGGGAACGATCCAGTCGAAGTCGCGCAGGTCGGTGGTTACGTTCAGGGCGAAGCCGTGTGAAGTGACTGCCTGCGATACATGCACGCCTATTGCGGCCAGTTTCTTCTCTTGCATTCCGCCGAAGGTCCAGACGCCGGTGCATTTTGGAATGCGCTTGGCCATCACGCCGAATTCGGCACAGGTACGAATCAACGCCTCTTCCAGCAGACGAACAAAGTCGACGGGACCGAGATGCGGGCCGCGCTTGCCGGGCCACTCGCCGCGCAGATCGACGATGGGGTAGCCGACCAACTGACCGGGGCCGTGATAGGTGACGTCGCCACCTCGGTTGACCTCGTGCAGCTCCACTCCGTGGCTGGCTAGCCACTCATCGCTGACCAGGATGTTGGCGCGCGAAGCGTTGCGACCCAGCGTTAGCACCGGCGAATGCTCTAGTAGAAGCAGCGTGTCGCCGATGAGGCCCTGCTTGCGCGCCGCGATGACGCGCTGCTGGATTGTCAGCGCTTCAGCGTAGGGAACGCGACCGAGTGAGAGGAGGTGAATGAACATAACAAGAGATGGTGGCCGAGGTGTCGCGCGCATTCGCTGCGCTGAGCGAGGAAACAAACAGAATGATGCGCTATAACTCTGTCCCTTTATCAGCAACCAGCTTCAGCGCTCGTGCAATAAATTCATCCAGGGTGACGCTGCCTTCATCGCCCTTGCCGCGTGTGCGCACGCTGACGCTATTGGTTGTCGATTCCTTGTCGCCCAGGATGAGGATGAACGGGACCTTCTGCAGGCCGAAGTCGCGGATCTTGGCGTTCATCTTCTCGTTGCGCGCGTCGAGTTCCACGCGCAGGCCGGCGGCTTCGAGACGCGATTTGACCTGTTCCGCATAGGCCAGGTGCTTGTCGCTGCTGATGGGAACGAGGCCGACCTGCACAGGCGCCAGCCAGAAGGGAAACGCTCCGGCGTAGTGCTCGATCAGCACGCCGAAGAAGCGTTCTACTGAACCGAAGAGCGCGCGATGCACCATGACGGGCTGATGCAGTTCGCCATCCTCGCCCTTGTACTCCAACTCGAAGCGCGCGGGCAGGTTGAAGTCGAACTGCACGGTGGAGAGCTGCCACATGCGGCCCAACACATCCACCAGCTTGATGTCGATCTTGGGGCCATAGAACGCGGCCTCGCCAGGGATGGTGCGGTAGGGAATAGAGCGGCGATCCAACGCGTGTTTCAGCGAGTCGGTGGCGCTCTGCCAGTTTTCGGCGGAGCCGGTATAGTCCTTTGGTTTGGCGGGGTCCCAGGTGGATAGCTCGACTTTGAACTCCGAAAAGCCAAAGGTATTCAGCACCGACTTCGCAAAGTCGATGCACGCGACCACCTCGTCTTCGATCTGTCCCGGCGTGCAGAAGATGTGAGCGTCGTCCTGGGTGAAGCCGCGTACGCGCAGCAGGCCGTGCATGGTGCCCGAGCGCTCGTAGCGGTAGACGTTGCCCAGTTCGGCGTAGCGCAGCGGCAGGTCACGGTAGCTGCGCGGGTTGCTCTTGTAGATCAGAATGTGGCCGGGGCAGTTCATCGGCTTCAGGCGGTATTCGGCATCGTCCAGCTCCATGGGCGGGTACATATTCTCGTTGTAGTAGCCCTCGTGACCGCTGATCTTCCACAGCTCGCGGCGCATGATGTGCGGGGTGAAGACGAGGTCGTAGCCTCGGCGGACGCACTCCTCGCGCATCCAGTCCTCCATCGTCTTGCGGATGAGGCCGCCCTTGGGGTGCCAGAAGATGAGGCCCGCTCCCGCGACCTCCTGAATGCTGAACAGGTCGAGTTGTTTGCCCAGCACGCGATGGTCGCGCGCTTTGATCTCCTCCAGCCGCTTGAAGTGCGCGTCTAAATCCTTGCTCGAAAAAAACGCCGTTCCGTAGATGCGCTGCAACTGCTGGTTCTTCTCGTCGCCCAGCCAGTAGGCACCGGCAATCGCGGTCAGTTTGAACGCCTTCACCCGGCCGGTGGAAGGGATATGCGGGCCGCGGCAGAAGTCCGTGAAGCCGCCGTTCTTGTACAGCGAGATTGCGTCGCCCGGCTGGGTAAATTTCTCGATGAAGTAGACCTTCATGAAGTCGCCCTGTGCTGCGTACTCGCTTAACCCCTTGTCACGCGGTTCTTCCACGCGCACGAATGGCTCATCGCGTGCGACGACCTCGGCCATGCGCGCTTCAACGGCGGCCAGATCGGCCTCCGTGAACGGTGTCTCGCGGTACACATCGTAGAAAAAGCCGTTTTCAGTGGCGGGGCCATGGCCGAGCTTGGTCTCGGGAAAAAGTTCCAGGATGGCGGTCGCCATCACATGCGCGGCGGAGTGGCGCAACACCTTGAGCGCGGCCTCGTCGGCCTCCTTTAGCAGCCACAGCTCCACGTCTTCGTTCAGAGGGGCCGCAAGATCCACCAGGCGCGTGCCATCGTCGCCTGCGCCGGTAGAGCTGTACATCGCGGCTTCGGAGTCCGGGCTGGCGTCGGTATCGGGTGCGGGTGCCCCAGGTCCCGTTTCCGCGGCCTGGGTGAAACGCGCCAGCGGGCGGATGCGCGCGATAACCACCGCGGAGGCCAGCCTGGGTGAGATGCCGGTAGCGATTTCAAAGGGAGTAGTCCCGCGCGCGACTTCGCGCCGCGACCCGTCTGGAAGCTGTACTTGAATATGTTCTGTGCTCACATCTACAGAATACTTCCTTCTGCTGCTTGGTTCAGCAGGCGCTATGAAAAGAAGTGCGCGGCGGCGCAAATCGCCGTGGATTTTGGCAAGCGGGTGTATCGACCGGGCTGAATGGGGTAAGCAGCAAAGAGCAGCGAGCGCGCCAGTTTGGCAACTCTCCCGCTGCTCTTCACCCTTTGAGACAGCTCTATGCGGCCTGGTTGCTCTGCTCGACCGGCGGGGGTGTCGGTCGCAGAATCATGCGGTTGGCCTTCGCCCACATATGTCCCCACCCGATCCCGATGAGGGGAGCGACTGCAATGATTACAAATGCCAAAGCTACCGCATTCCGCATAGTACGTTCTCCTTCTGTTACGCTCGGCGGTTTGGTGGGGCCGAGTCGGGTCGGTAAGGACCAGGATGATATGTGGGCCCGCACCCGGCAATTTTTGCCGGGCACTATTGGAACTATGGATGGAGTAGGCACTTATCGCCATCCCACCTATAGATTGTTACGCGAACGTCCGAGGTATCACGATGGCACTTTGGTGGTAGATGGATCGCGCCGTAGCAGCCGCTACTCGCACGCGGAGCAGCAGCCGTGTGCCGACAGGATAAGTACTCCATCTACTGCCAGTCAGATTATTGCTTAGGCGAGGTCTGCCCGGAACTTCTTGAGTAGCGTATGACTTCCACACTGGAGATAGCGATCAGGCCTTCTTCCACCATGGCGTCGAGATGGGGGACCAGCCGTGCGATCTGCTCTTCGGTGTCGATGATGCTCACCATGATGGGAGCATCGCTGGAGAAGGTCCAGTGGCTTGAGTGATGGATCCGGGTGCTCGATCCGAAGCCTTCGATGCCGCGGTAGACGATGGCCCCGGCGAGGCCCAGTTCCTGCGCTTTGGCTACGATGGCCTCGTGCAACGGCTTGCCTTGCCACTTGTCGTCCTCGCCGAAGTGGATGCGCAACATGCGGGCTTGAAATTGTTCCTTCATGGCCGATCTCCCCTGCTCATGGCTGTTCTCCTTTCATGCCGAAGCGTTTGGCGGACCGGTAGCAGTCTGCGATGGGTCGATCTCCAGGGCACGATGCGAGTACTTGATGATGTCCACGTCCGACAGAACGACCAACCCCTCCTCCACCATCTGCTCCACCAGAGGGAGAAAGGATTGCAGCTTCTCTTCGGTGTCGATGACGGTGAGCATGATGGACGCGTCGCGCGAGAGCGGCTTTTCGTTGTGAGCGCGGCTGTGCGCTCCGTAGCCCAGAATGCCGCGATAGACCGTTACGCCGGCAATGTCGTTGGCGCGCATTGCCTCCACCAGAGCTTTATAGAGCGGCTTGTCCTTCCAGCGGTCGCTCTCGCCGATGTATATCCGCATCAGCTTGGCTTTGCCCTCTATCTTCAAGTGGGGAGCGGGTACAACCGGAGCGGCTTTCTTCTGCTTCGAGAGTTGGGCCGGCTTGGCCACGGTGGTCTCCTGTATCTCGATCAATCCCGACCCGGCCAGTTCTTCCAGCTTGCCGAGCAGCTCGTCGACCTTCTCCCGCGATTCGATGAATTCGATCTTGAGAGGCATGTGGTCCGATATTTCCACGATGCTGGCAGAGTGCATGTGATGGTCCGCGCCAAACCCGGCGATGCCCTTCAGCACGGTTGTGCCGGAGACGCCGCGATAGAAGAGAAAGTCCAGAATGCTGGTGTAGGTCGGGACCCCATGGTGGGTCGATCCTTCGCTCAGATAGATGGAGACCTTGACAGCCTTTCCTGCGCTCAACATGCGTCCTCCTTCAGAAGTACTCCGCAATCATGATCCCAACCCATGTGGCGGCCAGTCCCAGGAACAGGCTGCCGAAGGCATACAGCGAAGACTCCAGCAGGGCCCCGCTGCGCAAGGTGGAGAGTGTCTCCCACTCATACGTCGAAAAAGTGCTGTAGGCGCCGATGAAACCGATGGGCACCAGAAATCTCCAGGCCGGGTTCAACTCCGTGCGCCGTGCCAGAAAGGTCATCGAGAATCCAATGATGACGCAGGCCGTGAGGTTGATGACGAAGGTCCCATAGGGGAACCGCGTTCCCATCCGGCTGCCGACCGTCGAACCGACCCAGTATCGGGCAATGGAGCCAAGCGCACCGCCCAACGCGATTAGAGATATTTCTGCAAACGATTGCCTCCGGCCTTATGTTATCAACCGTCACCTGGGTGCTGCTTACGATCTTATGCGTATCTTCGCAGGGCCGCGTGCCGGGATGGCGGCGCGATGCGAGAGAATAGAGATTGTGTATCCAATGGGAGAAACGCAAATCGAACGGAGATGAGGAAGCAATCTTGAGCGGCGCAGAAGAACCATCTCGAGCGGGCGCGGAGGCGGTCGAACCGAACGGTTTGGACGAACCGCGCGACGCGGCGGAGCAGAGCTTCGCAGCCGAAGTGCTTGTCGAAAGCAGCATCTCTCATGCGTGGCGGGCGCTGCGCCACCGCAACTTCCAACTCTTCGTCGGTGGGCAGAGCATCTCGCTCATCGGCACCTGGATGACACGCATTGCCACCGGATGGCTGGTATACCGGCTCACCGGGTCGGCGCTGCTGCTGGGCACGGTCAGCTTCGCCGGGCAGATTCCCACCTTTCTTCTAGCTCCATTCGCCGGCGTCTGGGTGGACCGCCTCAATCGTCAAAAAGTTCTGGTGTGGACGCAGACGCTGGCCATGGTGCAGTCGCTTGCACTGGCTGCGTTGACCCTATCGGGCCGCATCACCATCCCATGGGTGCTGGCGCTCAGCACATGCCAGGGACTTCATCAACGCCTTCGACATGCCCGGAACGTCAGGCCTTTCTGGTGCAGATGGTGGAGGACCGGCGCGACCTGGGCAACGCCATCGCCATCAACTCGTCGATGGTCAACATGGCGCGGCTCATAGGCCCGTCGCTGGCCGGAATGCTGATTGCCGTCAGCAACGAGGGATGGTGCTTCCTCATCGACGGCATTAGCTACATGGCCGTTATCGCGTCCCTGCTAATGATGCAGGTGCATACTCCCACGGTGAAACGCGCCGTCACCTCCATGCTGCATGAACTAAAGGCTGGTTGGACTTACGTCTCGGAATTTGTGCCCATCCGCACCATCCTGACGCTCTTCGCGGTAGTTAGCCTGATGGGGATGCCGTTCGTGGTGCTGATGCCGATCTTCGCGGCGCGCATCCTGCATGGCGGCCCGCACACCTTCGGCTTCCTGATGGGGGCGATGGGCTCAGGAGCG
This sequence comes from uncultured Acidobacteriaceae bacterium, assembly GCA_963810995.1. Classification (GTDB taxonomy): domain Bacteria; phylum Acidobacteriota; class Terriglobia; order Terriglobales; family Acidobacteriaceae; genus Edaphobacter. The sequence goes on from CAWERM010000074.1 coordinate 6,640, forward strand.
CTGGTGGGTGCACTACAACTGGCCGCGCGCAAGAGTGTCCTCGGCCTGGGCCGCAAGATCGCCATCTCCTCGGCGGTCTTTGGCGCGGGGCTGATCGGCTTCGGCCTCTCCCACTTCTTCTGGCTGTCGATGACGATGATGCTGGTGGCCGGCTACGGCATGATGCAGGGTATGGCATCCAGCAACACCATCATTCAGACCATCGTGAGCGAAGACATGCGCGGCCGCGTCATGAGCTACTACACCATCGCGTTCGTAGGCATGGCGCCCTTCGGCAGCCTGCTAGCAGGGTCTATGGCGCACACCATTGGCGCGCCCAGGACGGTGATCGTGAACGGGGCCGTCGTGATGCTCGGCGCACTGTGGTTCACCACCCGACTGCCCGCCGTACGCCACGCCATCCGCCCCATCTATCGCGAGATGGGAATCCTGCCCGTCGAAGTCGTCAGCGGAATGACCAGTGGCGGTGCAAGCTAGTCGTGCCCCGATCCTGAATAACCAGTCCTTTCCGATCCATGCAATGCAGAATCGGCAGCAGACCATATATGTCGCCTCTGGCGAAGCAAACCAGGATGAGTCAGGCTCACGCCGCAGACAGGAGAGAAAACAACATCATGCATAACCATAGCGACGAAGCGCACGAGCCGGACTTTACACCGACGTATCAGGAAGAATCGCACAAGCAGCCTTACTGGAAGCGTGCCCATCTGGATTGGCGCGTATGGGTTGCCGTATTCTTCCTCTTTACGGCCATCGCGGTGTATGTCTGGACCGTCGATCTCTCGATGGTGCCACGCGTCTGAGCGACAACCAGAGCCTCAGTTCGCGGTAGGTTGTCGGTTTATCTGGTCCACGACGATGACTTTCGATGGAACCTTGGCACTCTGAAGCCGCAGCCCCAACTGCTCCCGTACCGCGGTGAAGATTGAAGGAAGGTTATCAATATCCGCATCCTTCATTCCAAATCCCTTCGCCTCGGCCACCGCAGCATCGTCCATCGGGCTCCAGACCAATTTGAAATCGTATCTACCGGAAAGGTGCGTTGCGTCTACCACGGGCCTCCCGAGTACCTGTCCCAGCGCCTCCGCAAACTCTGACATCGACATATCAGTGCTACTAAAAGACGTAGCGCCATGACCCCATCCCCCCCGACCGCGTAGTCGTTCCATCGGGGTCGCAGGTTGGGCCAGAACCTTCTTGTCCGGCACCAACTCAAAGCCAGGCACGGTCTGAAGCTCCTCGTGCCATTTCAATCCAAATCGTTCGATCAAGAGCGCTTTCATCATTTCGGCTATAGCTTCTTTGTTGGCCGGTGTACCGGCAGGCTTTTTTGCAACCAGGTCAAACCTGGATGTATCGAGCCACGCGGGCGCCTTCAGGGCATAATCCCTGACGGACAGCCCCATCTCCACCCACTGCTTCAAAGGCGTATTCACCATCTGAAACAGCGAACTGGTCGAAGAAGCCGACGAATTAGCTCCTAGTTTCGGGTCGCTCGGCTTGATAGCAGCCACTTCAAACTGCAGTGACTTTGCCTGTTGCGGCTGCTGTGCGGTCGAGATGCTCGTCGAAAGAGCCCCAAGCGCCACGATTGCCGCAACGAAACTCGCCAGCGCTGCTTGCCTCATGATTCCTGCTCCTCGAGCAATGATCAACTGGGATATCCTTTTCTGTACCGATTCGCTTGAGTTGTATCGCACCTGCGGCTTGCTCTACGAACTTCGTGCCTCCAGCAGCGCATTCACACTGGCCATTACCTGAAACGCATCGGCGACGTAGACCACATCGGCCTTGCCTCGCGTCCATCCGCAGTTCGGATCCAGGCTGATGGCGCGCCGCTCCCCGATAAAGCGCCAGCCAACGACGTGCGGCTCCTCGCCGTGGCAGCAGGTGGAGAGGCCCTTAGCGTGGCGCGGCGTCGATCCCGTCTGCCCGATCTGGTTCATGTGCGTCAGGAAGGGAAGTACGGACTGCTCGCCTTCTGACTTCTGGTCCGCCAACGACTTGCTGCTGCCGAGAGACGCGCCGCTGAGACGCAGGAACGCGAGGATCAGTTCGCCGGCCTCGGTAACGTGAATCTGTCCGTCGGGCTGCTTTTTGGTCCAGCCAGCCCCCGCGACAAACAGCAGCTTCGCATCTGGGCGGATGGTCTGCGCATCGCGCATCGGCGAGCGCAGTCCCTCAACCGTAGTGCGCGTAGCAGGAAGCGTGACTACGATCTCCTCAACCTGTGCGGCGGCTGGTTCGGCGGCAAACACCGCATGAGTGCCCGCATCCAGCAGCAGGAACCACGGGCGCGCGTCGCGGGCAAAGACCGCCTCTACACGCTGGCGATAGAACCAACGCGTCGCATCGACCGCACCAGAGTTGTTGGTGAGCGAAGTAATGTGGGTGTCAATAAAGCCGCCAAGGCGGTGAGCCACTCCGGCGGCAACGCGGACAAAGCGCGAACTGCCGGGAGCCAGAACGATGCTGGCCTGCGCCGCGCGACACAGCACCTCGCAGCCGGCGGCGTCGGTCGCATAACGCGGTTGCGCGAATGCCTCGCCCGATACGGCGAACAAGCGCGCACCCGTTGCGGCAACAGCACTGGCCGCGGCGGTTGCTGCTTCCACGGAAGCGGGTCCAAGAAGGCCGATGGTCAGCTTCGCCGAAAGTTGCCGCGCCAGCTCCACGCCTGCGGTAACCGCCTCCAACGAGGCCTTACTCAGCGTCGAGCCGCTTTCATCCACATGCGTCAGTACCAGAATCGTCTCCATTTGCTCACTCCGCTCCGATCCATGCCACGAGCTCGCTGGCAATCTCATCGGCTGACATGTTCTTCTCAACGCGCGTCTCGCGCTGCTGTTTGGGCAGGCTCACGGAGACGTAGCTCAGGCCGTTGGCTGCCAGCTCAACGCGCCTTGGCCTTCTGCAGCGCTGGCATGATGCCGCGCATATTCGCCATGCCGGTCTGCGGATTGTTTCGCGGCTCGGCGAGATTGCCGGTCGCCCATCCCAGCACCGCAGGCGCGCCCGCGCACACCGAAACCTGGTGCCTGCCGCCCTCCACGCGCTCCAGCACCTCGAACGATCCATCCTCGCGCAGTGTGATCTGGTCGACGCCCTGGAACTGGTCCGTGATCCCCAGCCGCTCACCCACAAGCTGGAGCGTTACGCCCGCACCGCGCGTCGCCGACTCCCATCCGCCGAAGAGCAGCAGCCGTCGCGGTCGAGGCCGGGCAGTGCGGCGATGGCCTCAGCCAGCGCGGCCGCCGTCGAGTGCGCATCGGGAAATCCGCCAATAGGGCCGTCAATCGCCACCAACTCAAACGCTGCTTTCTGTCCCACTGTCATCATCACCTGCTGTAGCTTGGCCTTGGGGCCGAGGTTCACCAGCCACAGCTTGCTGCCGGGGTTCTTCGTGACCAACTGTGCCGCCTCGTACAGCGCGCAAGCGGCCCAAGGATCGAGTACCGCGGGCAGTACCATCTCATTCTTCAGCCCCGGCCCATTCGGCCCAGTCACCGGCTCCAGCGTCTGCAGCGGATCGGGAACGATCCCCGCGCAGACCACGATGTGCAATGTTTGTGCCATGTAACCTTCCTCGCTTGAAGTATTGCGCCAAAGTCTGAAAAACGATCAGTTCTCCGCCGAGTGCAATCCGCCTGCTCCTGCGCGAAAGTCGATGTTGGTGTGCTCGCCGAAGGGCGTGTGGGCGCAGTTCCAAAGGCACGCGCCGCAGTGTATGCACTTCTCGCGCTCGAATGCGATCGCGCCCTCCACTCCTAGCGTGATGGCCTGGCCGGAACACATGGCGACGCATGTCTTCTCCGCGCACATGGCGCAGAGATGCGGGTCGCGGAAGACGACATGGTCGGCGAATCCCGGCATGGCCTGCACCTTGCCGCCCATCAGCAGAGCATCCTGTTGGGTGACGAGCAGGCGTCCATCGAGGTCAATTTCTGGCCAGCCCCGCGCGCTCATCAGCGCATCGTGTAGTGGACGCCCGCCGAGCTGCGCCTCCTGCGCCAGCCGCTCGGTCTTTTTCACATCGACGCCTGCGACAGCATCCGGCGAGAAGGCATGGATCTGCTCCCGCGCCGATCGAATTTTCCCTCCCAGCGAGAGCTTTCCGTGGGTGAGCCCAGCCAGTGTCATGCCGATCATTCCGCGCACCAGCCCGCGA
>CAWERM010000075.1:0-11630 GCA_963810995.1 uncultured Acidobacteriaceae bacterium
GGGCGACGCGGGCACAGCGCGGGCGCGATCTAAGTTATGAGCTGACGCTGGAGTTCGAGCAGGCTGCGTTTGGTGTGGAGAAGCAGATCATGATTCGCCGGCTGGAGTCGTGCGAAGAGGCCGCGGGAAAGGCAGTGCGAAGGGCAAGGCCCCGGCGACCTGTACGCAATGCGGCGGGCGCGGACAGGTGCGCTTCCAGCAGGGATTCTTTTCGGTGGCGAAGACCTGCGGACGGTGCAATGGAGCGGGGACAACGATCAGCGACCCGTGCACGGCGTGCCGCGGCGAGGGATTGCAGGCGAAGACGCACGAGATGCTGGTGAAGGTGCCAGCGGGCGTGGAGCAGGAGACGCGAATCCGCTACCAGGGCGAGGGCGAGGCAGGCAGGTTCGGTGGACCGTCGGGCGATCTGTACGTGGTGCTGAGCGTGAAGGCGCACAAGTTCTTTGAGCGCGAGGGAGACGATCTGCACTGCGTGCTACCGATCTCGTTTCCGCAGGCGGCGCTGGGAACGGAGTTGCAGATTGAGACGCTGGAGGGGCCGGCGACGATCAAGATTCCCGAGGGAACGCAGAGTGGGCGGGAGATTAAACTCCGCGGTAAGGGCGTGCCGCACCTGAACTCGCACGGCAAGGGAGACCTGGTGGTGGAGGTGCGGGTGGCGACCCCGTCGAAGCTGAATAAGGCGCAGCGAGAGTTGCTGCGGCAGTTGAGCGAGACGATGACGGTGGAGAATACGCCGACCAATCGGGGGCTGTTTGAGAAGATGAAGGAGATCTTTAGTTAGGTTCGAGGTTCGAGGTGCGAGGTTCAAGGTTCGCATGTGGCTGGGCGGAATGCTCGACCGCCCATTTCTATTGCAGGCTGAGGAGGCGGGCTGGGTTCACCTTGGACATCTGGTCGATGTCTGCCTGCGAGAGTCCTTGCTTTTTGAGTCCGTCGAAGAGAAGTAGCAGGCCGTCAGGATGGAGCGGGTTGGCGGGCTGTCCCATGTCGGAGGAGAGGATGCAGTGCTCCGGACCGACGGCGCGGATGGCCTTGGCGTAGTCGGCGAAGTCGAATTGCTTTGAGACGATGCCGTTGTAGACGAACTCAATGTAGGCGCCGAACGCGGCGGCTTGTTGCATCTGGGGAATCGTCATGGAGATGGGCGAGAGCATGGCGTGAGTGACTACGATGACGGGTGACGCCTTGCCTGCGCGACTCCTGAATGAGCAGCAGCGCGTCTTCGGCGGAGTTGTGTCCGGTGGCCATAACGAGATCGTACTTCTTGATCATGGCGATGACTGCTTTGGTCTCGGGAAGCAGTTCTCCGTTGCGCGAGACGGCGACATAGGGACGCTGTTCTTTGGATTTCATGACGGCGGCGTAGCTGTCGTAGGTGGACATCCAAACGAACTTACCGAGATTGCCTGTGGTCAGCGCCATCTTCTCAACGGCAATGGGATTCATGCCGCCAACGCTGAGGTTAAGGTCGATGCCACCGAAGACCTGGATACCGGGAACGACTTTATGGACGTAGTAGGCGTCCGCTGCGGTGGGCGCGTAGTGGTTCTTGAGGACCAGAGCGCGCATGCCACGGCTTTGTGCGAGCTTGGCCAGGTCGATGGCGTCGATGCTGCGCGCGGTGGAGTCGGGTGCCGCGTGCACGTGGATGTCGATGACACCGTCGAGGGGCTTAGACTGCGCGCTGGCGGTGGCTGATAGAAGAGCGGCAGAGAGCAGTAGAGTCAGGTGATTTGGTCGCATGGGAGGTCCTATGAGATGAGATGTGATGCCGCGATGGCGACGGCTGCGATGGCAGCGGTTTCGGCGCGGAGGATGCGCGGGCCGAGGGTGACGGCTGTCCAGTTGTGCTGCGCGAAGAGGGAGATTTCTTCGTGGGTCCAGCCGCCTTCGGGGCCGATGGCGAGAGACAGTTCATTTTCAACCTCCCACCCATCGCGATAAGACTGCGATGGATGGGGCACCCGAGAATTTGTGGCGAGATCCCACATCTCAGAATCGAGATGTGGGGTACCCAGTGCAGTAGCTAGCGAAAGGGTTTGTTCTGTTTCGCTAAGGAGGATGCGGAGGGAAGCAGATTCGCGGGCGAGGGCGGCGGTAAGTGGGGTGGGATCGAGGAGCTGGGGGACATCGCTGCGGCGTGATTGCTTGGCAGACTCCAAGGCGATGCGGCGCCAACGTTCAGCGCGCTTCTCAGACGCAAGGGCGAGGTGTTTCTCTGTGCGGCGGGCGAGGATGGGCGTGATACGGGTGACGCCGAGTTCAGTGGCTTTCTCGATGGCCCACTCGAAGCGATCGAATTTGAAGACGGCGAGCAACAGGTGGATGGGCAGGGCGGCGTCGGCCTGCAACTCTTCATGGAGCGTGAAGAGGACTTCAGTTTCCGAGACAGCAGTGATCTCGGCGCGGTGGAGAAAGCCATTGGCTACGACATCGTAGGACTGACCGGGCTGGGCGCGCAGGACACGGGCGAGATGCTCGGCCTGCTCGCCGGTGAGGGCGGCATGCGTGGGGTGGCCGGATTGAGGAGACCATGTGTCGGCGATCCAACGGCGGCGCATAAGGCAGGGAAGAGGGAACAGGAAAGAGCAATCACCTACAAATTCAGAGCGAGTATCTGGGAGCAAGGAAGAACAAGATTCGGGCAACTACAAAGATTGAGACTCCGTGTTCTGGCATTCTGTTCCCTATTTACCGTTCCCTGTTCCCTGATCGTTAGGGTTGGGGATCGTGACGTTGACTGGCGTTTGGTTGATGAAGTCGAAGGAGATGACGGCGGACTTGCGCTGGTCCCAAACAGCCTGGGTGATGGGGAAGGTGAACAGGACCATACCTGAGGCCTCGCCACCGGTCTGAAGGATGGTGCCGCGTTGGATGGGGTCGGAGACGTGGGGCTTGAGGGCTGGGAAACTAACGAGGAGACTAGCGAGGTCCTTTTTATTAGTGGCGGCTGGGGCGGTGGTCTGGGTGCCGTCGGGAGCGGTGAGAGTCACGGTGATGTCGTTGAGGTGGAGAGGAACCTTGGCTCGATTGACGACGCGCACGTAGGCGACGGCGTAGAGGTCGTCCTCAAAGGGATCTTTGTGGCCGACGACTATGGACTCTTCATGGAAGACGATGTGCTCGGGCAGCACGTATGTGGGTTGGGTGAGGGTGAGGTCGGCGGCGAGGGGTGAAACTGGATTATAAAAGTGCGCGACGACGAGGGCGATGACGGCGAGCACGGCGACGGCAATAATCGCCGGGACCAGGAAGTTGCGGCGTTCGGCTTGGGCAAAGGTTAGATCGGACATGGGAGTAAGCATAACGCGAAAAACGGATGTTGGTCTTCGGTACCAGGTTGTTGGCTGATAGAAAAGGCTAAGGCAGGTCTTTTTGGACCAAGTACTCGTCCATGAGGACGGCAATAAGGGCCGCTGTAGGGACGGCGACCAGGGCGCCGACGATGCCGGCCAGTTCGGTGCCGGCGATGAGGGAGATGAGGACGGTGAGTCCCATCAGGTTGACGCTCTGGCGCATGATGCGCGGGGTGAGCAATGCGTTCTCGACGTTGACGTAGATGGCATAGAAGAGGAAGACGAAGGCCATCTTGGTCCAGGAATCGAGGGCCGCGACCAGGCCGACCAGCAGGATGGTAAGGACACCGCCGGCGATGGGGACGATGTTCATCAGGCCCATTAGAACGCCGAGCAGGATGAAGTAACGGACATGCAGCAGGCCGAAGACGAGCGTACTGACGAGGCCGAGGATGAGCATCAGTGTGAGCTGTCCGAAGAGCCACTTGCTGACGCGCAGCTCGGCGCGTTGTAGGGTGGCGTCTAGGCGCATTCGGTGTTCCATGGGGAAGAGCGAGAGCAGCCACTGGTAGGCAAACTCGCCCTCCAGCATAAAGTAGATACACAGGACGAGGCCGGTGAGCAGATCGAAGATGCGCCCCATCCAGTCGGGGAAGGAGGCGAAGAGGAAGGCGGCGGTGGCAGAGAGGGCGTCTTCGGAGCGTTGGGCGAGGGTATCGGTATCGACGCCGAGCTTATAGGCCAGGGGAAGGCTCTTGAGACGGGCTTCGATGGCAGGAATGCGTGCGGGCAGGTCTTCGGCGAATTGATGGAGGTTGCGTATGACGGGGGGCAGCGCGACGAGGAAAAAGAGCACGATGGCGAGGAAGACGCAACTAAGGAGAAGCACGATGGCGACGGCGCGCGAGATGCGGCGCGTGCCGCGCAACTGGAAGCTCATAATGCGATTGACAACGGGCATGAGCACGACGGCGAAGAGCGCGCTGACATAGATAAGGGTGAGGACATCGCGCAGACGCCATGCCAGGGCGAGAGCAAGCAGCACAGCGATGGCAAAGAGGATGTGGCCGCGTATGTCGCTGCGGGACTGCTCGGTCGGGGATGGCGTCGGTGACGGCAGGGCGCTCCTCCTTCTGATGAGACGAATCCAGTGTGCATCATGGGCAGGATAAAGGCATAACGCCGATTGACACCGATGCAACCGAATTAAGAACAGACAAAGGCAAAAGGTGGTTTAGAACAGGCAAAAAAGAAATACCGGGGCCTCCACTGCGCATCTCGTTATGAAGCTATAGGCGCTACGCAGAGGATGACAATGTGAATTATTTAGGTGAGGCGGTCGAGGAGGGCGGCGACCGCCTCTTCGGGGGTGAGGCTGGCGGTGTTGAGGGTGAGGCGGGCGAGGCGGCGGTAGATGGGGTGGCGTGCAAGGAAGCGGGCCTCGGCGGCGGTGGGATCGGACAGGATGGGCCGGTCGGTGGCGCCGGGATTAAGGGCCTGCATCATACAGCGGTCAAAGAGGGCGGGGAAGGGTGCGTCGAGGAAGATGATGGAGGTGGCAGGGGTCTGCTCCAGGAGGAGGCGGTTGGTAAGGATCTCGGGCGCTCCTCCGCCAAGCGCGAGGACAAGGCGATTGCGGCCGAGGGCCGAGGCGAGGGCTGTGGACTCAAGCTGGCGAAAGCGGGCTTCGCCGTGGGTGGAGAAGATGGAGGGGATGCTGAGGCCGGTGCGCGACTCGATGTAGGCGTCTAGATCGAGGAACTCCCAGTTGAGGCGCGCGGCCAGCAGGCGGCCTACGGTGGTCTTGCCGGCTCCCATGAAGCCGGTGAGGACGAGGCGGCGGAGATGCGCGGGAGGGGTCGCGACGGTGTGGGGCTCGGCGGCGGACTGGGCGGCGGGTTGGGCGTTCATAACGGCTCCTTCGGAATCTGTGCGGCAGCAAACGAAAGCCGCGACCTTTTTGGGGGGTCGCGGCTCTGCGGAGATGGCGGATGCTCTGAAGTGCGATCTTTTTTTATCGATCCAGAGATGCTCGCAAGCCCAGCAGACCCGCTCCCTGCCACCATGGGCAGGGATAGGTAAAGTAGCCGTACTGGAGCGAACTATGTTTCATCCTGAAGATGAGACTACACCGGAAGGGAATTGGTTGCAAGGAGATTGACGGAAAGTTGTATGTGCAGGTTCCATTTCGGTCAATCGACGGGTGCGTCAGGGTCGATGTAGTCATCGTCGATGGAGGCGAGGGCGGAGTCTTCCTGAAGCTTGGCCTGGATGTTCTGCCAGACGCGGTCGCTGGGTTCGGCTACAGGCTCAAAGAGGCTGCGCGCTGTCTCGGCGATGGTCTCGAGGTCTGTGACAAGGGCTGCGCAGTCGGGGTTGGCGGCAAGAAACTTCTTGAGGCGCGGGTCTTGGCTGACCTTTCCGTTGCCGGTGGCGAAGAGGTCGGGGAGGATGTGTTCAAACTCCTCGGGCTTGAGATTGTCGAAGTCGATATTGCCGGGGAGGGTCATTTTGCGGACTCCGTGTAGGCGGACGGCTGGGGCGGCTGGCTTGGGTTTCGCAACAGTTCACGGAGTCTGAGCCGGGCCTTGTGCAGTTGCGATTTACTATTGCCGGTGGAGCAATCGAGCATGGTAGCGATCTCATTATGCTCGAAACCCTCAACATCGTGCAGGACGAATACGGTGCGATAGCCGGGGGGAAGGGCTGCGACGGCGCGTTCCAATGCTACGCGGTCGACCGAACCGGCGAGGACGGGGTCGCGGCTGCCGAAGTCACGCCTTGGGGCGTCATCGTCGGAGGGGTTGACCGTCTCTTCGAGCGAGACGAGGCTGAGGCCCTTCTTGCGCAGCTGCATGAGGACGAGGTTGACTGTGAGGCGATGCAGCCAGGTGGAGAATGCGGACTCTCCGCGGAAGCTGCCCAGCTTGCGGAAGAGGTGGAGGAATGCGTTCTGGGTCATGTCCTCGGCCTCCGAGACATTTCCCAACATGCGCAGACAGAGGGTGTAGACACGGCGCTTGTGCAGGTTGTAAAGGATGGCAAAGGCCTCCGGGTCACCCTTCTGCGCGGCCTGGATGGCCTCGGCCTCGCCGGCGATGGGCGGGTTGCGTTTATACAGACCGGGATTGACTCTTCCAGGTGAAGCTTGTGTCATCATCAGGCCTTGGCAACTCATGGGGTGTCGGCTCCGGGGTTCGGGGAACGCCCAGACTCTCGCCTGATCCAGCCTAGCGCATCTGCCGAGGTTTTTCTATTACGTGATTAGGATGCGGTGGATGTGGGGATGGTTGTGCGTGGAGCGCTCATGCACCGATGAAGCGGGCGTAGAGGGAGCGAGCGACGGCGATGTCGGTGGTTCCCTGGATGATGGCCCGACCGTCGGCGAAGAGGGTTAGGGTGAGGGGTCCGCGACGGAAGCGTAGGATGAGGTCGTTGCAGCGGAGAGACTGAATATCTGTGTGAGAGCCGAGGCGAGCCTGGAGCGCGGCGAAGTCGATGGGGCGGTGGTGCTCGTGGATCTGCACGGAGTCTCGACCGCAGAGGGTGATGTGGGCGCGCCCCTGGCCGGAGAGATGAGTGAAGATGCGTTGACCGCAGACTTCGCAGCCGGGACGGGGAGTGGTGGTGGAGATTTCGGAGTGGTCAATTCGTGCGTTGGCGAAGGGGTTCCAGAGATCGAAAGAGAGCAAGGTGCGACGCATGAGGTGAGGCTGCCCGGTGAGGAGCTTGAGGGCCTCGGTGACCTGAATGGAGGCGGCGAGGTTGACAGCAGTGGCAAGGATCCCGGCGGTGTCGCAGGTTTCCACGTTGCCTGTGGGGGGCTTGGGAAAGATGCAGGCGAGACAGGCGGTGGGAGGACAAGGTTCAAGGTTCGAGGCTTGAGGTTCGAGGGAAAGCGGCAGGATGTTCATGGTGGCTGCGTAGGCGCCAATGGCGGCGGCGTAGATCCACGGTATGCCGCGCTGGGCGGAGAAGTCGTTGATGAGGTAGCGGGTCTCGAAGTTGTCGGTGGCGTCGAGGATGATCTGGACGGGAGGGATTTTTTGTTCGGAGGGATGGCTGGCGGGATTTGAGTCTGACGGTGCGAGCAGTTCAGCGATGTTGGTGGGCGTTAGGTCTGCGATGCGGGCATGGACGGTGACGCGGGAGTTGAAGAGGGCGATGTGGCGGCGTGCTGCTTCGGCCTTGGGGAGGATGTCGCGGGCGTCTGCTTCGTCGAAGAGGACCTGACGCTGGAGGTTGGAGGGTTCTACGAAGTCGCGATCGATGAGGGTGAGGGTGCCGACTCCGGCGCGTGCGAGCAGCGATGCGGAGGCCGCGCCCATGGCCCCGCAGCCGACGATGGCGACGTGCGATGCGGCCAGACGCTGCTGACCGAGCGTGCCGATGCCGGGAAAGAGTATCTGACGTGAGTAGCGGTCAGGGTCCGCGATGGGGCTGGAGCTGGGCGAGTTGTCCTGGGGAGAGACTTGGGTGGACACAGTTGCGTACTCGTTTAAAGGCATCCTAGTTCGTAGTATAGGGAATTGCGGGGGATCGTTCCTTCGGGCAATCTCGGCTTGCTCAGCGAGTTCCATGGACGGAATCGCTCCAAGGTGGGCGCAGGCGAAGTCAGAGGGTCAATTTGTTGCGTGTTTGGCTTGATGGAGAGAGCGGAAGAGCAGAGATGAAGGCTGCAAGCGAGCGATGGTTGCGCTCGCTCCTGTTGGCAGGTGCGATGACTCTCGCATGGGTGGGATCTTCGTTTGGTCAGAGTGGGTCGCCAACCGCAAATGAAACGGCGGCTGCAACAGCAATTACGGCGGAGCAGGCGGGAGGGACGGCGAGCCTTTCGGCATGGAAGGGACTGAGGGTTGACGCGGTGGAGTTCGAGGGGGTGAATTTTGGGGCGAACGATCCGCTGCCCGGGCTGCTTTCGCAGCAGGCGGGGCAGGTGCTGGATCCGGCCAAGGTGACGGCAAGCGTGCGGCGGTTGTTTGCCAGCGGAAGGTACCGGGACATCCGGGTGGAGGGGGAGCGCGAAGGCACGGGAATGAGGCTGATCTACGTGGGGGTAGCGCGCTACTTCGTGGGACGGGTGACGATTGCGGGAGTGAAGGACGAGCGTCTGACGTTGCTGCTGGAGTATGCGACCAAGCTACAGCCGGGTACGGATTTTATCGAGGATGAGATTGCGACGGCGACCGAGGGAGTGCGCCAGGCGCTGGCCAGCAATGGGTACTTTGAGCCGGTGATCGCGGTGAAGACCACGGTGGATGAGGCGGGCGATCAAGTGAACACAGTGTACACGGTGCAGGTGGGACCGCAGGCGCGGGTGGGGAAGATCGCGCTACAGGGCGACGACCCGGGGTTGACGGTAGAGGAGGTGCGCAAGAAGGGGAAGTTGAAGCAGGGCAGCAAGGTGACTCGCGAGACAACCAGCAACGCTTTGACACGTCTACGAGCGCAGTATGAGAAATGGGACCGAATGGAGGCGACGGTCTCGTTGCGAACCGAGAGTTACGACAAGGCGCGCAGGCAGGTGGACTATACACTCAACGCCGACCAGGGGCCGCTGGTGAAGGTGGTGGTGGAGGGGGCGAAGTTCTCCAGCGGGCGATTGAAGCTGCTGTTGCCGATCTACCAGGAGGGAACGATCGACAACGACCTTCTGAACGAGGGTACATATAACCTGAAGGACTTCCTTCTACAGGAGGGCTACTTCGATGCGACAGTATCGGTGCGCGTGGTGGGCGCGGGCACCGATACGAGCGTGCGCGCCGCGACGCTGGGCGCAGGCACCAAGGCGGAGACGGCGCAGGAGAACGTGGTGTACTCGGTGGTAAAGGGTGTGAAGCACAAGGTTGAGTCGGTGAGGATTATGGGCAACCACTACTTCGACACGGACCTGTTGAAGGGGCGGATGCGGGTGCAGCGGGCGGACGCGTATATGCGCACGGGGCGCTACTCTCCGGCGCTGATGAAGGCGGATGTGGAGTCGATTCTAGCGCTGTACCGGGCGAACGGGTTCGGCAAGGCGACCATCTCGACCTCGATCATGGACAGGGACACCGCGAAATCGGGAAAAAAGTTGAAGGAGGGTGAGATTGCGGTGTTGCTAACGATTGTGGAGGGACCGCAGCAGCGTTTCGGCAAAGTGACGCTGGCGGGAGTGGCGGAGAGTCGAATGAAGGAGGTTCGCGCGTTGTTGAATGCGCAGGAGGGGCAGCCTTTCTCGTTGATTACGCTGTCGGGCGACCGGGACGCGTTGTTCGGCTACTACCTGAGCCATGGTTTCGAGCAGGCGAAGATCGAGGTGAAGCAGCAGGCGGAGAGTACGGACACGCAGAAGACCGATGTGACGTTGAACGTCACAGAGGGCGAGCAGGTGAACGTGGACCGCGTGCTGGAGTCGGGGAGAGTGCATACGCGGCCGAATATTGTGGCTCGCGAGACGACTTTCCATGCGGGCGATCCTCTGGATGCGAGCGCGCTGCTGGATACGCAGCGCAGGCTATACGGGTTGGCGCTGTTCAACGAGGTGACGACGGCGGTGCAGAATCCGGATGGAGACGATCCAGAGAAGAACGTGCTGCTGCAACTGAGCGAAGCGCGGCGATGGAACGTGACCTATGGGTTTGGCATGGAGGCAGAGACGGGCACGCCGAAGGAGGGCGTAATCAATCCGGCGTCGGCGATTTTGTTGGGGCTGCCTCCGACCGCGACGTATTCGCAGGAGGGCAAAACGGGAGTAAGCCCGCGCATCTCGCTAGATGTTGGCCGGAGCAACCTGCGCGGGACAGCCAACTCGTTGACCCTGCATTCGTCGTACGGGTTGCTGGAGGAGGTGGCGAACCTGACGTTTCTGAACCCGCAGTACCGCGGACATTCTCAGCTTTCGGACAGCGTTTCGGGGGGCTACTCTAATGTGCAGAACATCACGACCTTCCAGGCATCGACGTTGCAGGCGGATTTTCGCATTACGCAAAAGGTGAAGAAAACGGACACCTTCATCTATGACTTTCAGTTTCGCCGGGTCGCGGTGAACCCTGCGACGCTACAGGTTTCGGCGAACCTGATTCCACAGTTGTCGCAGCCGGTGAGGGTGGGTGGGCCTGGGATTACATGGTTCCACGACAAGCGCGACCCTGGGCCGCTGGATGCGACTAAAGGGTCGTACTCCTCGGTGCAGGAGTTTTTTGCAACCTCGAAGTTCGGCTCGGAGGTGAACTTCAACCGGACGGATGTGACGAATTCGACGTACTACGCGTTTGGCAGGCACAAATATGTGCTGGCGCGAAACACGCGGCTCGGATTTGAAACGACGTTTGGGGCGAACCCGAACGTGGGCAGCGCATCGTGCAGTACGGACTATCAACTGATAGACCCGACGACGAAGCAGCCGGTCGGCGCTCCGGTCAACCTGCTGGAGACCAATGCGAGTTGCAATGCGGTGCCATTGCCGGAGAGATTGTACGCGGGCGGAGCGACCTCGGACCGTGGCTTTCCCATCAACGGAGCGGGGCCAAGAGATTTGCAGACGGGCTATCCGGTGGGCGGCAACGGGGTGATTGTGAACAGCACGGAGCTGAGACTGCCCGCTCCCACGCTGCCCTACCTGGGAGACAGCCTGAGCTTCGTGCTGTTCCACGATATGGGCAATGTATTTGCCCATGTTTCCGACATGTTTCCCGGCATCGAGCACTTCCATCAGCCGAACCAGCAGAGCTGCGCAAATGTTTCGTATGCATTTGGGACTTGCAACTTCAACTACTTTTCCCACGCGGTGGGAGCGGGCGCGCGCTACAAGACGCCGGTGGGGCCGATCCGGCTGGACTTCAGTTACAACCTCAATCCGCCGGTTTATCCGGTGATCTACGACTTCAACGGGAGCCTCCCATATGAGGGGCAGGCGAGCCACTTCAATTTTTTCTTCAGCATAGGACAGGCATTCTGACGCATGAGCGCACAGGGACACAGATCGGGTAGAGCGATGATAGCTGGAGCGAGCGGGCAAAGGCACTTGGCGCTGGCGGCTGTCTTGACGATTGCGATGCTGCCTGGGGTCGTTTGTGCAGGGCAGGGAACAGTCACCCCAGCGAGCCAAGACCGCTCACCGGAGGCCCCGACAGGGAATAGGGAACAGGGAACAGGAAGTGTAAGTGCAGGTGCGGTGAGTACGGGGGAACGGGTTACGCTGGACCGCGTGGTGGCGGTGGTGAATGGGGACCTGATTCTGGAGAACGATCTGGACGAGGAGACGCGCATGGCGGCGTTTCAGCCGGTTGGCGGGCAGACTGCGGCGACGCGCGAAGAACTGATCGAACGGTTGATCGATCGCGCTTT
>CAWERM010000076.1:0-9335 GCA_963810995.1 uncultured Acidobacteriaceae bacterium
GTTTATGCCTGACCGCTTCAACGACGTATTGCTCCGAGGGTTCATAACCAAACAGCCGCCCAGCCTTGGACGTGTCCACCATGCGGAAGGGAATCGTCGTCGGCTTGGAGGCGTCGAAGACAATTTTGGCGTCGGAGTATCCGCCGCCTTGAGCACTTCCCGGACGACATCCTTGATGGTCACCGTTTTTCCGTAGCCAATGTTGACCGGGTCGCAAACCGCGTGGTGTTCCAGCACCAGCAAGGAGCCGCGCACCAGATCGCTGACGTGCGCGAAATCCCGCACCTCGTTCCCGTGCCCCAGACCTGATAGGGATCCATGCGCGACACGGCTTTGACAATCAAAGCGGGGACCACATGGCAGGAAGCGGGTTCGAAGTTGTCGTATTCACCAAACACCGCGGTGGGCCGGACGAGGGCAATCTTGGTCTTGGATTTCTCGTGGACAAACTCTCCCAGCTTTTCCACATAGCGGCGCATCCAACTGTAAGAGAAATAAGCCGGATGCGGCGGGCCCGACCAGGCCTCCTCCTCCTTGATCGGATAATCGGCGGCGGGATAAGTCGTGTGGCTGCTCAACACCAGGAACCGCTCCACGCCGGCAACCCAGGCCGCTTGAATCAGCCGCACACTCGTAATCAGGTTGCGCGCAATAATCTCCATGTGCCGGACCTGGTCAACGCCCGCCGCGGAAACCGCGCCCGAAGCGTTGACGACGATTTCGATGCCCTGGAGCATGCGCAGGCAATCGTCCGGATTGGTCAGGTCGCCTTGCGCGATGGCCTGGGCGCGGTCGGCGAACATCAGGGCCATCTCGGAGAGCGGGCTGATGGGGCCGAGAGCTGATTCGGAGCGGGAGTCGAGCAGGACGGCGCGGAGGCGGTCGCCCAGCGCGGTGGAGCCGGGTTGGCGCAGCATGACGACGTTGCGGCCGGAAGCGGTGAGCCATGCTGCGAGGCGACGCATCTGGGTGGTCTTGCCGGAGCCGTCCAGGCCCTCGAAGGTGATGAACAAACCGCGTAGCATGGGGACAAGTTTAGTGCATTTTCACAGTACATGTGGTATCGGAAAGTTCGTGCGGAGTGGTTTTCCTTGAGAGAAAACCACGCTTGGTTCATTTGCCCGACTCTACTGCCTACTGTGAAAATGCTCTATCTTATGACGCGGGTGCGGCAGAACCTACCGCTTGCCTGACCATGGGTAAATAAAATAAGTCGCAAGTAGAGTCGTTCGAGTCAAAGGGGATAGACTTTGGTTTCCAAGACTTTTCCCTCCTAGTTGATGGGCCTGAATCGCAGGCATATTCGTGCAGCGCTGCAACGGATGAGTTGTAATCGTGGAGCTGCCTCGATTTGTCGCGCGGCATGCAATTCGTTCCACACACTTGATGTAGAAAGCGAAAGGTGAGCAATGAAAAATTTAACAGGACTATGCGCAGGGCTGTGTCTACTGGCGAGCGGTGTTGGCGTGATGACGGCACAGGAGATGCCTTCCGGAGCGATGCTTCCGCCCAAGGTGCTGGTGATCGAACGAGAGTATACGAAGCCGGGCAAGGGCGGCGCGCTGCATGAGAAGAGCGAAAGCGCGTTTGTGAGCGCGCTCGCCGCTGCCAAGTGGCCGACGCATTACCTGGCGGCGACGTCGATGTCCGGGAAGCCGCGCGCGTTGTTCATGTTCGGGTATGACTCATTCGCGGCATGGGAGAAGGACAATCTTGCGTATGAGAAGAACCCGGCGCTGTCTGCCGTGCTGGACCGCGACAATGTAGCAGACGGCGAGTTGCTGGATGAGGTGCAGCAGAGCGTGTATCTGTACGATCCCGACCTGAGCCTGCATGTAGGCGATGCGGTCCACTCGCGCTACTTCGACATTCAACACTACAAGATCAAGCCAGGACACAGGTCGGAGTGGGAAGACCTGGTCAAGCTGTATCAAAGTGCATATGCAAAGATACCGAATGCCAACTGGGCTTTGTATGAGAGCTACTATGGCGAAGACAATGGCGGAATATATCTGGCCATCTCGCGCATGACTTCACTGTCCGAAGACGACCAAGGTCTGATCGACAACAAGAAATTTGAAGACGCGATAGGGCCGGAGGGGATGAAGAAGATCAGTACGCTGTCTGCCTCGTGCATCGACTCGGTGCAGGACAACCTGTTTGCGTTCAGCCCGAAGATGAGCTATGCGGCGGAGGAATGGATCAAGGCCGATTCGTTCTGGAAGCCGAAGCCGGCAGTGGCGGCGAAGAAACCGGCGGCAACGAATCCATAAAGTTCCTCTGAAGTAGATGCGCGTTGCAGTCCCACCCTTTCGCTGAGCGAGGGGGTGGGATTTTATTGCCGGGGACTTCGCAATGGATGAAACGATATGGAATCGCGAGGAGAATCGACCACCGCAACTTTTTATGTAGTTGGGGTTTAATGCCGTCCATGTTAGTTTGGGATTCAGGGCCATTCGGTTAGAGACCACTCAATTGTCAGAATCCTCCATGAGTGCCGGGACGAACCAACTCGTCAATCAGGAGCTGTTACAGCCGCTCGAACGGCCTGTGGTCCACTGCGTGACTGGACGAGACGCGGTGCTGCACCTGAGCCGGAGTTTGGTGGAGTTGAGCGCTCGGTGCGGTCAGCATGGCGCCATGGACGACATTGCCTACTTCCTCTCCAAGCCGGGCGCATTGCCTCGGATTCCGATCCTACTGCTGGTTGCGAAGACGTCCGATCTGGATTTGAAGAATCCAAATATCGACAATCTTGTGGGTGCGTTGCTGATCTTTGAACAGAACATCTCTGGGATCGGTGTGGGCGCGTACGCCACGAACGATCGCTCGGGACGGCATACGCTGATTGCGGTGGCGCAAGACCGTTCGCGGGTGGTGGCGCTGTCCTGCCGCGAGTTGCTGGAGCGCGGCGCCCACTTGATCCTGATGTCATATCGCGCCGGGGACAGTGGCGGGACTGACGCGACGAGCCAGCCTCCTCTACTGGACACGGTGGAGCAGGGAATGAGGGTGGCGCGATATGCCTTGCGCAAGCGAACCATCCCTGGATACCTGCCTTTATCGTTGACGTTCGACGCTACACTGGCGAAGATTGGGCAACGCACGCGGAGCAACCTGCGCTATTACCGACGCCGAGCCGAGGCCGATCTGGGATGCGTGTTTTTGCCGCAGATAGAGGCCACGCGCGAAGAGGTGCTGCGCTTCAACCGTCAGTGCATGTATGCGGTGTCAGCAGCGGTTGCCGGGTGGCGCTACGACTCGTTGAAGGACCTGAAAGAGCCGGTGTTCATGGGGATAAAGGACCAGGAAGGGCGTTGGCTAAGCATGCTGGGCGGACGCAGATACGGGGACCGCTCGGAGATACTGTGGCAGATGAATCGCCGCGGTCATGCGGCCAGCTCGCTGGGTACGGTGATGCGCTCGTATTACATTGAGCATGAGATTGCGCACGGCTCTCGGCGGCTGTATATCGAGGGCGGAACACCGCACCCGATCAAGTTCTCGTTTGTGCCGGAGGAACTGACGGACCTGGTGGTGATGCGGCGCACGCTGACAGCGAACGGCGATGCGGATGGCCGCCCGGCATGGATCTCGCCGGACAATGAACTCTCCCATATGCTGAGCGCGAAGGACCTGGAGTGGCGACCCTGCTGAGGTCGGCTGGCCTACTTGGATTTTTGGCGAAGCTCGGCGAGTATCTCAGGAAGGCGATGGAAGATGGCGACCGCGCGCAGCCAGGTGCGGTTATCGAAGGCGGGCGAGCCGCTGACGGTAGCGCCGGGGGCAACGTCTGCGCGATGCCGGACTGCGCGGTGACGACTGCGCCGTCGCCGATCTCGAGATGTCCGACTACACCGACCTGCCCGGCGAGGATGACGTTGCGACCGATAAGGGCGGAGCCGGCGATGCCGACCTGGGCGCAGAGCAGGGTGTTGTCCCCGACCGAGGCGCCATGGCCGACCATGACGAGGTTGTCGATTTTGGCGCCGCTGTGGATGCGGGTTTCGCCGATGGAGGCGCGGTCGACGGTGGAGTTGGCCTGAATCTCGACATGGTCGTCGAGGACAGTGACGCCGGTTTGGGGGATCTTGTGCCAGGCAGGTCGCCCGGCTCGGGTGCGTCGTAGCGGGCGAAGCCGAAGCCGTCGGCACCGACAATGACTCCGTTCTGTAGGGTGACGTGGTCGCCCAGGCGGCAGTGCTCGCGGACGACGGCGTGAGCGTGGGCGAAGAAGTGGCTGCCGATCTGCGCGTGGGGATAGATGACAGCGTGGGGCAGAAGAGTTGCATGATCTCCGATGACCGCATGGTCTCCGATGACGACGTAGGCGCCGATGTGCGCTTCGGGGCCGACGGTCGCGGTGGGTGCGATGACCGCGGTGGGATGGATTCCCGGCGCGTAGGACGGAGCTTCGTAAAGGAGTTCGAGCGCGCGAGCGAACGCCAGGTAGGGATTGGCGATGCGCAAGGTTGCGGAGGCGATCTCCGCGAAGTCAGGCTCGACCAGGACGGCGGTGGCCTGTGTGGTACGGGCAAGAGGCGTGTACTTTGGGTTGGCGACGAAGGAGAGCTGGCCGGGACGGGCCTCCTGGAGGCCGGCAGCGGAGGTGACCTCGGCGTCGGGATCGCCGTGCAGGGTTGCGCCAAGATGAGCGGCAAGGGCTGAGAGCTTCATGGGGAGATTGTAGTGGAGTGGGTTGTTGGTTGGGAGAAGGTTGCGGGTTGGAGCAGCGACAAAAGCCCGGGGCTAAACCCCCTGCTTCCTCTGGAATCTGCGATCTTCGACTTGAATAGGAGAATGCAGTGCTGGGATTGGGCGGGATACACACGAGGCTTGCCTTAGCTCCAAACCCACGTCTCAGAATCGAGACGTGCGGCACCCGGCAAATCCTGACTCTGGGCTCATTCATCAGGCCCATTTTGCACCCGGATGGAATTTTGGCGAGGGACAACAACACCTTACATGTAGAGTCCTGGGGTTAAATCGATAACTATGTGAGGGTTTGCAGGACGAAGTGCGGTTCCATCCTTTGTAAAGGTCACCTCCAGAACATATTTCTTCTTCTTCTCGCCTTCAAAAGTCGCAAGATATCGAATCATGTGGTGACTACTGAATTCAAAATGCTGGTCCTTTCCTTGAACGATGCCATGAGCAACAACCTGACCTTCGGCATACAGCGTCCATTCTGCTTCAACGGCTAAATGATAACCCAACATTTCACAATGATCCGGCTGCCAAGCCTGATGTATACCTATCATGCATTCCAATTGTCCCATTGGAAAAGTGTTGTCAACTTGCAACTCAATCATGTATTGCTTGTGTTTCACTGTGAACTCGGGCGACCGAACAGTCCCTTTCTCCAGTGTTACAGGCATATCTAGAGCCGGCTTTATGCATATAAAACAACCTTGACCTCTAGCCGTCGCTGAAAGCGACAATGCGAATAGCAAAGCGGCCGCTATTTCAAAGAACCGAAGTTGCGATTTGTTCGATATTTGCCGATTCAGCATCAACATTCACTGTTCTCAGTTGGGGCGGGAGGTGGGATCGAGGGGCAGATGGAAGAGCTCGTCCTGGATGGATTCGGCGGGTGTGGGGCGGGGCTGGCGGCGCGAGGGGGTGGTGATGACAGCCAGGAGTTGGACTTCGGTGAGGGCGGCGCGGGGGACGTAGAGGCGCTGGGTGTTGGAGCGTGTGTCGGGAGGGGTGAGGAAGAGGCCGTCGTCGTCGGCGAGGGCGTCAAGGAGGGTGCGGTCGGTGGGGGCGAGGCCTTCCAGCAGGTCTCCGGAGCGGAAGGTGAGGCGCAGCCATAGCCCCTCGGTGCGGGGGCGCGCGAGGAAGGTGCGGCGGGTGAGACGCTCGGGATTGACGGGATCAGAGAGGTTGAAATCGCGGACGTAGCTTATGGTCTTGATATCGTTGAGCGACAATGAGATGAGTCGGCCGGAGAGATCGAGAAGGTCGATTGAGTTATGGCGCACGAAGGCTGACTGGGGCAGATAACCGGGGAGGGTGTCTCCGGAGAAGCGCCGGACGAGGACCTTTTTGGGGGAGTTGGACATGAGAAGCGGCCGTCTTGATCCGTATAGGGGATTGTCGCACGGCTGGGGGCGGACCGCCACGAAAAAGGTGCAAATTTGCTGGTCACATGCACGATTACGTGCTAGAATAAGTACTTGTGCCGTGCTTTTTTGGCCCATGTAAGCGACTGATTCGCTGTAGTTTAGGTCAGAGTTTTGAGCGGGATTCCGATGCGAGTAACGTCCCGGTTCCGGTCAATGTACAGAGCAGAATTCAGACCAGAGTTCAGGCCAGAGCGACAAGCGTCCAGATCGGTTGAAGTGACCCGGCGGCGGCCGGGTGGAGAGAGCACACCCGTATGGCCGATTACATCTATCTGCTTGAAAACCGTCTGTCCGAAGCCCAAAAACTAGCACTTTCCAAGGTCCGAGAGATCGCCCGCGCCAAGGGTTTGACGGTGTTTCTGGTGGGTGGAGCGGTGCGCGACCTGACCAGTGGCTCGCCGGTGCGAGACTTAGATGTAGCAGTTCAAGGAAATGCTCTTAAACTGAAGAAAGATTTACAGAAATCAGGATTCACGATTGACGCTGAACTGGAGGCGTGGCAGACGTTGTTTCTGCGTTTTCCGGGCAATGTGCGGATGGAGGTGGGGAGCACTCTCACAGTCACTTATCCCAAACCGGGCAAGCCGGTGATGAAGGCGGCGACGATTCTGGACGACCTGAGACGGCGCGATTTTACGGCCAACGCGATGGCGCTGTCGCTGAACGAGGGGTCGTACGGGCTGCTGATGGATCCGCTGAACGGGGTGGCGGACATCGAGAACCGGGAGCTGCGGCTGTCCAGCAGCTATGGATTTATCGAGGACCCGGTTCGGATGATCCGGGCGACCCGGTTTGCGGCCCGGCTGGGCTGGCAACTGGAAGAGAAGACACAGGCGCGCTACGAGACAGGAAAGTCCGAAGGGTATATTTCCACGCTACAGAGCTTCCATCGCGGGTATGAGGCGGAAGAGATTGTGCATGAGGAAGACCCGCTGCGGGTGATGCGCGGGCTGGAGCAAGAGGGCTGGTTGAAGAGAATGGTGACAGGATGGAGCTCGGCCAAGGCGAATGTGGCTGAGCTGGAGAAGCTGCGCGAGGCGCAGATGCAGTTGCAGATGCAGGGCATCGTTGCCGACGCGTCGGCGGCGCAGTATCCACTGTTGACGGCGAAGATGTCGCCCAAGGACGCGAAGACCCTGAAGAAGAGCTTCCCGCGGAAGGGGTTTGTGGCGGAGATCGATGCTCTGGAGGGCGAGGCGAAGCGGTTTGCGGCGGAGTTGGGATCGAAGCAGGCGTCGAAGCCGTCGCAAGCCTGGAAACTGCTGATGGCGGCGCGGCCTGAGGTGGTGTTGTGGGTTGCGTATTCCACCAAGAACGCGGCGTTGCAGGCGAAGTTCCACAGCTTTTATTCGGAATGGCCGCAGGCGCGGCAGAGGATTCCGTACACGCTGATGCAGGAGATGCGGATTGTTCCTGAGCTGGCCGGCTACGACGAGCTTGTGGAGAAGCTGTTCTTCGAGTTGATGGACGGGCAGTCTGGGCACGGTGGAGGAGATGAAGGCGTATCTGGAGCCGTACTCGCCGCCCGCTCCGCCGCCCACGGTGCATCCGCGGCGCGCTCGGGCGTCGAAGAAAGATGCCAAGGCGTCGAAGGCGCGCAGGAAGGCTGAGGCGGACGAGGGGCTGGCAGAGGGCGCGGAGGGATTGGAGGAGGCGGCGTTGTTGGGTGACGTTGCCGCAGCGGCGGAGCAGTCGACGGTTGCGACAACCGGGGCCAAGACAGCCAAGACGGAGGCTGTCAAGACCGAGACGGTCAAGTCTGTAGGGGCGAAGCCGGAGGAGAAAAAGGCTGCGATTGCAGCGAAAGCTTCTGTGCCAGTGAAGCCTGTTGGCGCGGCGAATTCTGACGCCGCTAAGACTGGTGCGGCGAAGGCAGATGTGAAGAAAGCGGTACCCGTGAAGGTCGTGGCGAAGAAATCGGATGCGAAGAAGGTTACCGCGAAAAAGATTCCGGTAAAGAAGGTTGCGCCGGTGAAGAAGGTTGCTGCGAAGAAGATTCCGGTAAAGAAGGTTGCGCCGGTGAAGAAGGATACGACGATGGCGGTAGTGGTGAAGGCGAAGTCCAAGGGTGCGGTGAAGCATCCAGTTAAGGCTGCGGGTAAGAGCGGAAGCAAGGCGGCGGTGAAGGCAGGGACCAAGCCTGGGGCGAAGAGTGCTGGGAAGATTGCCACGAAGCAGGCGGCCAAGGGGTCAACGAAGAAGAAGAGATAGAGATGATCGCGCGACCACGATGCTGGCTGGCGGAGTTATGTGGTCTCCCACCCTTCGCTGGAAAAACGCGAAGGATGGGGCACCCGACCATTGTGGGCTAATCAAAGGATGGGCCACCCGCCCAATCATTTCCGCCGAACATGCTGGGACGCTATGCACCCCCTTATTCTCTAATCCTGATAGTCATGCCCCCCGGTTCGCATGACGATCAATTGCGGATCGCATACATTGAGCGGGGATCCATCCTTCGTGAACTTGACTTCCAGTGTATAGATCCCGACGTGCTCCGCCTTAAAGCAGCCAATGTATTTCAGTATGAAGCCATTCAGAAAGACGCATTGCATCCCTCGCTGGCGGAACGTGCCTTGCGCAACGACAAGTTTGTTTTCATCCCTGACTGTCCAATCCGCCTGGAGCAGCTGCTCTCCGTTGCAGTCCCAAATTCCGGTCGGTCTTGCAGTTTCACCGACCATGCAGGCTATATCTTGAGTTGGTAGTCGTTTCGCAAATTGAACAATGATCGCATAGGTTGCCTTCTTGACATGAAACGGAGAGGTCTCCACGCTACCAATTGCTAAAGAGACTGGCATTCCAGTTTCGGGGTTTCGATAGGTATGGTAGACCTCCTGGCTGTCGCCGAATGGCACAAGTAAGAGCATAGCTACAACCATGAAAGCCATTAGCGTGACATTGCATTTAGGAATTCTTAGCATAATGCTCTCCTGTTTCCTCTGCGTGCGATCCGCGTTCATTGTCAAATGCATCCATGGCATCTGCCTGGTCGCTCCCTAATTTATGCCCAGCATGTGTTCAGATGCGACCGTCAAGAACAGACCCCATGGAGAGACCATCCAATGGCCAGGGATTCCCTGCACCGACCCGGCGTGAAGTATATCTTCTTGTGAAGTTGTGCAATTTCCCGAGTGACCTTCGGTCAGGACATTGTACTGGCCGGGAGCAGCTGCTCTTAGCAATACGCAACGGTCCAGCAGATAA
>CAWERM010000077.1:0-13034 GCA_963810995.1 uncultured Acidobacteriaceae bacterium
TGGAGAAGTTCCCAGGAAGAATGCGTTCGACACCTGCGTAATCCCTGCGCTCCAACTCACATGCGCGCTCAGTTGCACCGACGTTTTCGCCTCCCACCCATAGGAACGGCTCGGCCCCCGATAGTCCATCGTGCCGTTGTCGGGATCGTATACGTCCTCGTGCTGCCGGTCGATCAGGAACATGTCTGTGCTGGCCGAGAAGCGCTTCATCTGATGCGACGTTCCGATCATGTAAAAATCTGTGCTGGCCACCTTGGGAGCACTCGTATCCAAAGCAATGCCGCGCGCGTCCTGGCTGGTCACCGCGCGTCCGAAGTTGAAGTGCAACGCCATCGGCACACGATTCGATGGCGTGTACATGATGTTGACCTTGGGCTCGGCGCTGCCCGCGGTACTCAGTCCGCTGTTTGCAGCCGTCAGCCGGTCGGCCAGATTGAAGCGGAACTCGTCGAAGCGCAATCCTGCGTCCACATGCAGGTGCGGAAGGTCCAAGCCTTCCTGTGCGTACACCGCCGGATTCGTAATATGTACGTTCGCCTCGGTCCACGGCTTGCCGGGAAACGGCGAACCTGGAATCGCCGGCACCGGCGTAATGATCTGGCGGTCCTTGTCATGAAACAGATCGACGTTGATCCAGTTGTCCGCCAGATTGCCCCCAGCCATGAACAGCGCAGGCCGCTTCAGCAGAGTGCCCGCGTGCAGGATCTGCGCGCTGGTGCCCTCCTGCAGCCGCGAATCGTGCTGCTGAATCCCATCGCCGTTTACCGGATCGCTCAGGAAAAAAGTGAAATCCGAAAACAGATCGAAGAGGGAGCGCGTCACATAGCCGTCCACGCGCAACGTATCGCTCGCTCTCATATTTTTCTTGTAGTAGACGCCGCCGGTCCCATTGCGCACCCTGCCGCCATCGCTTGGATCCATATATCCAAAGCGGTCCAGCGCGCCCGATGCAACCAGGTCCAGCGGAATCTGCCCCGAAGAGTTGAAGTCATTGCGTCCTGCATTGAACCGGAAGCCCAGCGACTGTGTGCTGTCGAGTTTCACCGTAGCGTTCCCGGTAAAGTTGTCGCGCACATACTGCAGCGGGTTGAGGAACGGCCCATCCGTGTAGGCATGTTCCCATGCGATAAATCCATCGGCATTCTTTAAATGTGGACTCCACGCGGCAAACGTGCGGTACCCATGGAACGATCCGCCCTGTGCGCGCATCGTCCACCGATCGTCCAGTCTCTCCCTCTGCCGGATATGGATCACGCCAAGCGCGGAAAAATCTCCATACTCCGCGCTGAATGGCCCGTTGATGAGGTCCACGCTCTCCACCAGCTCCGGGCTCAGCGCCTTCAGCCACCCCAGATAGCCCTGTCCGTGGGCCTGCGTCGCCTGGTTCTGCGGAATGTCGTCCACCAGCACCTTCAGTCCGCCGTTCAGCCCGCCGTGGTCCAGGTTGAACCCGAAGCGGCGAAACTCTAGCGACTTGCCCCCGCCCTCGTGCTGCCCCGCGTTGATACCGCTGTCCAGCATCTCGAACAGCTGGTCGTCGCGCAGAAACAGTGTGTTCTTGTACACCGTGTCGTTGCGACGGTCGATCGCCGGATCGGCAATCGTCGCCGTAATCACCAGCGTTGTCCGCTGTGTGCCGAACACGGCCTTCGCCTGCTGGCGCAACTTCTCCGTCGAGGCATCGCTCTCGCTGGCTGAATGGATATCGGCTGCAACTCCAACCGGCGCCCCAACAACCGCCGCGCTCTGGCCCCGCAGCGCCGATGGGACCATCGCAAGCGCAACTAGCAGTCCAAATTTTGCCGGAGTGTGGCTCATTCAATATTCCGTTATCAGGGCTCGCAAGCTATCCAGAACCTGACAACGGTAACACTTATTCTGTAATCGTATGCGTGATCACCATCACGTCGCCTTAGCGGCAATCGAACCATGGACATACATGGAGACGGCTGGCTCGCACTCGCTCCCGCTAGTCCTGCCGTGCCGAGCTAATCGGAATGTATGTGTGGGTGGGTGTGAGCGTGCGCGACCTTCAGGCCCTTACCGGAGTTCGTCAGCACCAGCTTGCCCAATTCCACCCCGCGCAGCGCCAGCATATGGTCTGCGATCTCTTGAAGCTCCTTGCTTCGCCCCTTCATGATGACCACCTCCAGGCAGTAGTGGTGGTCCAAATGCACATGGGTCGTCGCCAGGATCATGGTGCCCGCGGAGTGCTGAAACGCAGTCAGCTTCTCGCCCAGGTTCGGCATGTGGTGGTCGTACACCAGCGTCAAGGTGCCCACCACCGGCTTGTTCGAGTCCACCGTGTCCGCCAGCAGCGCCTCGCGGATCAGGTCGCGGATCGCCTCCGACCGGTTCTTGTATCCCCTCTTGGCAATCAACCGGTCGTACTCCAGCAACAGATCTTCTTCCAGAGAAACTCCGGTTCTGCTCAGGTGTGACATTGGCCTCGACCCTCCCGACTGCAAGCCGCTGCACCGCGACGTATGCCAGTAGTCTAACGCTATCGCCCAACCTGCAATTTCCGTTGCAATCTCCGTGCATAATTCAGGCAACAGCGTTACTCTTCCTTCATGTTCAATCAAAGGTGTTTTTTGCACTCCACGGCCCCCCTTTCTGCAAGGAACTCATCAGCCGCCCAACCTTACATCGCAGCATTCGCGCCTCGCCGCGCAATATCCGCGCCTTGGCGAATCTTTGCCGCGCTCTGCGGTGGAATCGTCGCGCTGACGCTATGCTCCATCGTGGCCGCAGCTCAACCTCCTGCCGCTCCCGTTGCCACCGATCCAGCGCAGTTCGGCCCCTACAACGGCAGCTTCCTCGCAGACGGCCTTGGACTCAAGATAACCGTCACCGATGCGCACGACCCCATACTTCTGGCCGATTCGCCCTGGTCCCTCTTCTGCTGGATCAAGTCCGCCGAGCCCGTCAGCTCGTTTGAACTTGTCGCCGGCGTGGGCAACCCCGCGGCCAAGTACTCTCGCTATCTTGCGGTCGATGCGGGCAAGGTAACGCTCTGGATGGGCGAGGATAACCAGCTTACCGGCCCTGCGAACCTCACCCCAAGCGAGTGGCATCTGCTCGCCGCCTCGTTCGATGGCAGCCAATTTCATCTCTTCGCCGATGGCCGACCCGTGGCCTCCAGTGCCCTGAACCTGGGCGGTGTCACTCCTTTGCTGCAGATGGCTCCCACCACTGGCCTGGGAATCGCGCCAGGCCGCCACTTTGGAGGCCAAATCGCTTCCTTCACCCTCCTGCGCCACGCCCTCTCCGATACGGAGAACGTTCAGCTCTTCCAGGCAAGGCCGGACTTCTCGCTGATTATGTTTGAGGCGGGCTCCAAGCCCTGGCCCGTACAGACCCGTGGCCAGGCCGGATATCGTGCGCCCCAGCCGCCTGCCACCATGCCAACTTCGCGCGCTCCATTTACCGCTCCAGTCGCCATCGCGCGTCCGCCGGTTGGCCCATCGCTTACCCAGTCCGCTTCGGGAGAGTGGACCTTCTCGGATGGCTGGACCATGCGCGAAGCTCCCAAGGTTGATACCG
This sequence comes from uncultured Acidobacteriaceae bacterium, assembly GCA_963810995.1. GTDB lineage: Bacteria > Acidobacteriota > Terriglobia > Terriglobales > Acidobacteriaceae > Edaphobacter. Next base: position 3,547 of record CAWERM010000077.1, read on the forward strand.
ACGGAGCGCACCTCAGCATCTCCGCCTATAACGCCTCCGGCTGGATGCGCGCCACCGTCCCTGGTACCGTGCTTACCACCCTGGTCGACGACGGCGTCTATCCCGATCCTGGTTACGGCCTCAACAACCTCGCCATCCCTGAGTCGCTCAACAAACAGGACTACTGGTACCGCAATGAGTTCACGGTGCCTGCATCGGCTCTATCCGGTGGCCGCGCTCACTCCGAACTGATATTTCAGGGAATCAACTATTCTGCCTCCGTCTGGCTCAACGGCAAGCTCCTCGGCACCATGAAAGGCGCATTCCGGCGCGGCGCCTTCGATGTCACTGCCGTCCTCAAGCCTGGGCAGAAAAATGTTCTGGCCGTGCGCATCTCGCCGCCGCCGCATCCCGGCATCCCGCAGGAGCAATCCATCCTCGGTGGACCCGGCGAGAACGGCGGTTTCGAGACACTCGACGGCCCAACCTTCGTCGCCACGGAGGGCTGGGACTGGATTCCAGGAGTCCGCGACCGCAACAGCGGCATCTGGCAACCCGTCACGCTGCACATCACGCACGCACTGAAGCTAGGCGACGCGCAGGTTGTCACCGCCTTCAAGAATCACGACACATCCCGCGCCGCGATCGACATCGCTGTCCCGGTCACCAATATCTCCTCTGCCCCCATCGACGCGACCCTCACTGCCTCCATTGAGAAGATCACCATCCGCAAAAGCGTCACTCTTCCTCCGGGTGGCAGCATTGTCAAACTCACTCCAGCCGAATTCCCCCAACTCAACCTCGACCACCCGCGCCTCTGGTGGCCCAATGGATATGGCAGCCCAGAGCTATACACCGTGAAGCTGGCCCTGCAATCCGGCGACGCCGTCTCAGACTCCAAGGCCGTCCGCTTCGGCGTGCGCGAGATCAGCTATGAACTCAGCCTGCTCGACAGCACTGGCCATCTGCGCCGCGTCGAGTTCACGCCCGCCAATGCGCGCCAGGCGGAGGCCGCCGCTCCCATCGTCGATGTCAGCCACGACGGCATGTTGGAGGTTCCCACCCCCGCCGCCGAGCTCGCCGCCATGCCCGAAGAACGTCGCGCCAATGCAACTTCGCACGTCAGCTCCCTCGCGCCCGGAGGGGAGAACTCGCCCGCAATCCAGCCGCTCACCGACCTGCGTGCCGAGCCTTACCTCGTCCTGCGCGTCAACGGCGTGCGCATCGCTGCGCGCGGCGGCAACTGGGGCATGGACGACTTCCGCAAGCGTGTCTCCCGCGAGCACCTCGAACCCTTCTTCCGCCTCAACCGCGACGCCGGCCTCAACATCATTCGCAACTGGGTTGGCCAGAGCACCGAAGAGTCCTTCTACCAGCTCGCCGACGAGTACGGCATGATGGTGTGGAACGATTTCTGGGAATCCACCGAGAACTACAACATCGAGGCCGAAGACCCGCAGCTCTTCCTGGCCAACGCCGCCGACGTGATCCAGCGCTTCCGCAATCACCCTTCCATCGTCATGTGGTGCGGTCGCAACGAGGGCGTGCCCCAGCCCATCATCAACATGGGCCTGGACAAACTGGTGCGCACGCTCGACGGCACGCGCTACTACTCGCCCAGCTCGAATGCGGTGAATCTGGCGGGAAGCGGGCCGTACCGTTATCAGGTCCCTGCGCAGTACTTCACAACGCTCAACCGCGGCTTCTCGGTCGAGACAGGCACGCCCTCCATGTCCACGCTCGAATCCTTCCAGAGCACCGTCCCCAAGGCCGATCAGTGGCCCATCGACGACGTGTGGGCCTACCACGACTGGCACCAAAGCGGCAACGGCGATGTCGCCCCCTTCATGGCCGAGATTCAGGCCGAATTCGGCGCGCCCACCAGCCTCGAAGACTTCGAGCGCAAGGCCCAGATGCTCAACTACGTCGACCACCGCGCTATGTTCGAGGGCATGGACGCCAACCTCTGGGCGCCCAACAGCGGTCGCCTGCTGTGGATGACCCAGCCCGCGTGGCCCAGCACCATGTGGCAGATCCTCAGCTCCGACTACGACACCCAGGCCTCCTTCTACGGCGTCAAGAAGGCCTGCGAGCCGCTGCACGTCCAGCTCAACCTGGCCAACTACCGCGTGGATGTCGTCAATACAACCACCGCCGCGCACACCGGCCTCACCGTCAGCGCGAAGGTCTACTCGCTGGCCAACGCGCTGCTCTTCCAGGCCACCGATCAGAAGGACGTTGCCGCCGACTCCACCGCGTCCAGCCTGCATCTGGACCTCGAGCCCTATCTGGCTAAGGGCATGGTCCTCGTCTCGCTGGAGCTGCACGATGCACAGGGCGCGCTGGTCTCGCAGAACCTCTACTGGCTCGGTGCGCGGCCGGCCTCCTACCGCGAGCTGAACAGCCTTGCGCCCACACAGCTCAAAGCGTCGGCCACTTCAACCACCGCCGGAGACACGGTGAAGCTGACCATCCAGCTCACCAATACCGCCTCGGTCGTCAGCCTGGAGAACAAGCTCACGCTGCTGAACGCCGGCGACAAGCAGCGCATCCTGCCCGCCTACTACTCCGACAACTACGTCTCGCTGCTTCCCGGCGAATCGCGCACCATCCAGGTGGAGTACCCATCCGCCGCCGCCCACGGCCCCGCCCAGATCGCCCTCCGCGGCTGGAACGCTGTCCCACAAGTTGTGCCGGTGAAATAATTGGGTGCCCCATTAATGCGCGTTTTTGCGCATGGGTGGGATAACGAAAACCTCAAGCGATAGGGGCTGCCCCATTCGCCAACTCTGAAGGAGGATCAGCGAAATGCCATACATAAAGATTGTGCTTCTCTTCTGTGGGATAGCGATATTGTTGGCTGCTGTCGCCGATGCTCTATTTCTGTTGGCGGCTCGATTCATGGGAGTATCAGCTATCACTGCTACATACGAAGGATGGATACTACTGTTCCTTGGCTGGTGGGCGATCTCATTTGGGGTGGGGGTCCGTCTCGCAACAGTTCTACAAATCTTTCCGTTCATTTTCCCCAAATAACGGGGTATCTTGCAAGCCGGGTGCCCCACCCACCGCAACTTAATTGCGATGGATGGGACTATCCCTACTGTGCTGCCAGCCGCACCGTACTATGCAGTGGAAGCTCCGCCGACGAGCCACCAACCTCAATCAGGAACTCGCCCGCCGGCCTCGACCACTTGTCTGTGTCGGCAGAATAAATAGAAAGATACAGCGGATCGAGCGCCACCGTCACCGATTGGCTCGCGCCGGCCGTCAGCGAAACGCGCTTCCATCCTGCCAGTTTGCGGAACGGCTCGCCCGCCGACGTGGGCAGCGTCACGTAGACCTCGGCAATCTCATCGCCCGCCTGTGCTCCCGTGTTGCGCAGGTCGAAGGTCACGCTCTTCCCCTCCGCATCCACCTTCAGGTTCGAGTAGGCGAAGCGCGTGTACGAGAGCCCAAATCCAAACGCGAACTGCGGCTTCAGGTTCTTCTCCTGGAACCAGCGATAGCCCACCGCCATGCCTTCCACGTTGTAGTCCACATCGAACTCCGTGGGTCGCTGCCGTGGCTGGGTGCGGGTTACGGCGTCGGCATTGTTGCCCGTTCGCTCCGTCAGACCAGTGACCTTGGGGTGCGGCAGTTGGTCGTCCGAAGCAGCAAACGTCACCGGCAGCTTGCCCGACGGATTCACGCGGCCAAACAGAATATTGGCAATCGCTTCTCCTCCGCCGATCCCCGGATACCAGCTCTCGACGATCCCCTTCACATGCGTCGCCCACGGCATGTCCACCGGGCCGCCATTTTCGAGCACCACAATCGTATTCCGATTGGCCGCCGCAACCGCCGCCACCAGATCGTCCTGCTTGTCCGGCAGGCTCAGCGTCGCCGAGTCCTGGCCCTCCGTCATCCACTGCGTCACAAACACAATCGCCACCTGCGCGGATGCCGCAGCCTTTGCCGCCTGCGCCGGATCGGTGCCCGCGTCGAACGTAATATTTGTACCAGCCGCGGCCTGTTCACGGATGTAGCGCATCGGCGAGGAAGGGAAGTAGATGGCCCGTCCCCAGGGCGAGCTGCCCGGCCCGGGCGCAATCGCATTGCCGCCCGGCGAATCCACCTGCGCCGATCCGCCGCCTGAGAGAACAGCCACATCGGCATGGCCGCCAATGATCGCAATGCTCTTCGTCTTCGCCGCCGCCAGCGGAAGAATGCCGCCCGTATTTTGTAGCAGCACCAGGCTCTCTTCTTCAATCTTCTGCGCGTCGTCGCGTCCGCGGAACGGATCGACCACGCTGCGCGGCAGTGGCGGCTGGTCGATCACGCCACTGGCGAACATGCTGCGCACAATGCGATGCACCATATCGTCCAGCCGCGCCTGAGGAACCGTCCCGTCCTGCACGGCCTTCTTCAGCGGATCGCTAAAGAAGTTATCGTCGCCTGGCTGGTCCATGTCGAGCCCCGCCAGCGCGGCCTTCACGGTGCTGTGCGTCCCGCCCCAGTCCGACAGCACGAATCCCTGGAACCCCCAGTCCTTCTTCAGCACCTGGTTCAGCGTGTAGTCGTTCTCGCACGAGTAGTCGCCGTTGATGTGGTTGTACGCGCACATTACGCCCGCCGGATGCGCCGCCGTAATAGCTATTTGGAAGGCCAGCAGATCGGTCTCGCGCAGCGTGCGTTTGTCCATTACCGCATTCAGAATGTTGCGCCCCGTCTCCTGGTCGTTCACCGCGTAGTGCTTGATGTCGCCCATGATGTGGTTCGATTGCACCCCGCGCGCCACCTGCCCAATCATGGTACCGGCCAGGATTGGGTCCTCACTTGCGTATTCGAAGTTGCGTCCATTGCGCGGCTCGCGGATCAAGTCCATGCCACCGCCAATCGACATGTTGTATCCCTGCGCGCGCAGCTCGCGGCCAATCACCGAGCCGTACAGAAACGCGGCATCCGGGTCCCAGCTCGCAGCCATGCCAATCACCGACGGCAGCAGCGTGGCGTAGCGGCTTTCCGGCGCGGCCATGCGCACACCCACCGCAGAGTCGGCCAGGTTGATGTCCGGCAGATGCAGCCGCGGAATCCCCGGCACAAAGCCCGCTCCGCCATTGTGTCCCGTCGCCACCGGTGCGCCCGCACGCAGCACTCCCCAGCCCGCGCCATGCACCAGCTGGATCTTCTCGTCCAGCGTCATCTCGTGGATCATCAGGTCGGCGCGCTTGTCTGCGTCCAGCGATTTATCCATCCAGGGTGGCGGCGGGGCGGCAGGCGCTGCGCTACCCTGCGCATTGGCAAAATGAATTCCACATAGGCCGAGCGACAGGCAACCCACGCCCGCGGCAAAGATCCGAACCATCCACGACTTGCTCATCAACATCGTTCTTCCCCTCATAAAACCATCTGAGTTGCCGCATTTGAGTCCGTCCGATTATAGATTGCCGATTCGCATCGCAGCTATATAAACAGATGATCGAGGATTGCTCAGCATTGGCAGGGTCGAATTGGCCACACTGTTCTGCGCACCAGTATCTCGATGCATTAGCCTCTGCGGGCCATCACGCTCTGATACGCCGCCATTGTCTGCCCTGCAATCCTCTGCCACGTTTCATCGCCGAAGTTCATCGCCCGTACCTTGGCCGCCAGCCGCTCGCGCAGCGCCGCATCCTGAATCAACTCCATCAGCGCTTCGGCCAGCGCTTCCGAATCCTGCGGAGCAATCAGCAGAGCGTTCTCCCGGTCCGTCAGCAGTTCGCGAAACACCGGTAGATCGCTGGCCACAATCGCCTTTCCCAGCGCCAGTCCGGTCGCCAGAGCGCCGCTGGTTGTAATCGCGCGGTAGGGATACACTACGGCGTCCGCCGCGCGGTACAGCGCTACCAGTTCTTCGCTACTGACAAAGCGGAAGTGCAGCTTCACTTGCTTCAGGCCCAGCTCCTTCGCTTGCGCGCGAATCTCCTGCAACAACTCCGGAGCGCCCGTCCCGGCAATCACCAGGCAGGCGTCGCCGTGCTTCGTCTCCACCTGCCGCCACGCGCGCAGCAGCACATCGATCCCCTTATACGGGAAGATGATCCCTTGCCATAGCACCATCACCTTGCCCTGCTCCAGCTCAAAGCTGCGCAGGTTTTCTTCGTTGCCCATTGCTGGAAGGTCATAAAAAAATGGCCCATGCGCTATCACCGACACCTTCTCCTCAGGCACCGAAAAGTCCGTTACAAGCCGCGCCCGAACTGTATCCGAGTGGCATATGATCGCGTCCATTCCACGATACAGCTTGTCGAACGTTGCCCTATGCTCTTCGCCCGTATCGTGCGGAAGCAGGTCATGGACCGTCAGCACAATCTTCGATCCGCGTTGCTTGCAGTACTCCACAAACCACAGATCGATCGCGGCCGGCGTCCTCAGCATGGGCAGGTATTGCACATGAATCACATCCGGCGGCGATACGGTGAACCTCGCCGTCAGAGCGCACAAGTTCAGCATCCCCTCCATCAACTTCAAAATCCTGCGCGGCAGCCGTTGCAGCCGGAGCTTACCCACCACATCCATCAGCCCTGGAGCAACCTGGATGCCGCGGCTTGTGTAACAATCCGGATCCAGATAATACGTGATCGATCCCACCGTCAGATCGACTGGCTCCCGCAGCAGCGCCTTTGACAGATAGGCCGTATAGTAGGGCACCGTTGCCAATAGGTCCATCATGAAGATCCTGGGACGCCGGCCGTCCGCGCTCACCTCGCACTTCCTTTCCCTGTCGCGGATGGTTCAACCCTGCCTCGGCCATACTTCATCGTCGCAACGGCCTCTTCATACACGCGCAGATAATCCTTCGTCATCCGCGCCGCGGAGTATTCCTCTTCGATCAGTTGTCGTGCCGCGCATCCCAGCCGTTTTCGCTTTTCGGGATTGTGCAATAGCTCCGAAATTCCCGCCGCCAGCGACCCCGCGTCCAGTGCCGTCGCCAGCAGCCCGGTGCGTCCATCCACTACCACCTTCGGCACCTCGCCCACCGCAGTCGCCACCAACGCCAGCCCACTCGCCATGCCCTCCAACATCGCCAGTAGGCAGCCCTTCCTGGCGCGATGACGACACCATAACGTCCATCGAGGCGTACTGCGAAGCCATGTCCTCCCGGCGTCCCAACAGGGTCACGCTCTCGTGGATATTCAACCGATCGATCATCCGCTCCAGCTTCTCCCGGTCCGGCCCTTCGCCAACTACCTTGAACCGCGTCTCCGGTATCTCCACCAGGACCTCCGCAGCGGCCTCCAGAAATAGATCGACTCCCTTCTCCCACGCCAATCGGCCAACCAGGCCAACCACCGGTGCGCGGTCTGCCGCTCGTCCTTCGCCATGCGCTAGAATCGCCCCGTCGAATGGAGATAGATCGATCCCATTGCGCACCATACGGATATTGCCTGCGCCCACGCCGGCCTTCAACAGCCTCTGCTTCACCTCATCCGACACCGCCACGACTCGCGTGTACTTGCGCAGCAAGTAGCGGTCCGCCATCCCATAGATCGATACCCATGGGTCCGTGTCGTACCAGGTGTGGCAAGTAGAGACCAGCGGCACGCCCCGGCCGCGCAGCGCGAAGTATACATACAGGTCTGCCTTATATCCGTGCGCATGAACAACGTCCACTCCGCTGCGGTCCACCAGCTCCCGAATACTCGCAATCGCCGTGCGGTCAATCTGCCCCCTGCATGGAATCAGGTGTGATTCGAATCCTTCCTTCAAGGCAGCTTCATGAAGCTGATGGTTCGGATTCGCGGAATTGGAGAACACGCCCAGCGCACAGCGATGCGGCCCATCCCGCAGCGTGCGCGCCAGGTTCAGAATCACCGCCTCCGCACCGTACATGCCGCTGCTGCTTATAAGGTGCAGGACCTTCATTCCGCGCCTTCCCCCTCGCCATCGGTCCCCGGCTCACGGCGATTCACCATCGCCCACAGCATCGTGTACAGCCTGTCTCCCAACAGTCTTTGCGCTGCCTCCTTCATCCGGTACTGGCGATGCAGTCTGGCCAAGGCGCTGCCATCTGGTTCAATCAGCTTTGCTACCCACTCCAACGACATGTCTCCATGGATATTCACCCGCCCAACGGTCGCTCCCAACGGCTCTGATTCGGCCCGCGGCTCAGAGGTATAAATCTGCGTATAACCCGCCACAGCGCACGCATCCAGTACGCGGCGATTGGCCCGACCGCCGGGCAGAGACATGGTTGCAACGGATGTCCCCAATTTGTCCTCTAAGGTAAGTCGCGACCTGCTCAGTTCGGTCTGTAGCTCGTCGTCGCTACAGTGTGTCAGCAGCTTGTGCGTCCAGCCATGCGCGCCAATCCAGTGCCCAGCCTCGTGCAGCGATCGCAACTCCGGCCAATCCATATATCCAGTCTTCTTCCCCGTCCATCCTGCGGTAATAAAAAACCGCGCCTTCAACCCCCGCGTATGCAGCAGTGGAGCGGCCAACTCAATGTTGGAGATATGTCCATCGTCGAACGTAATCTCAGGCAGCAACTCGCAACTCTTCGCTTCGCGCATCCGCGCAAACAGCTCCACATGCCTCTTAAACACGCCTGTCGTCGTAATGGCGACGTTGATATCGCGATTTTGCTGACCCAATGACCTGCATCATTCATCACTGCTGCTTGTTCGGGCGATCAAAACGATGCGAAGGCGTTTTTCGCAAGAGGGAGCGTGGCTGGCGCTGGCGTCGATTGCGGCTCTTTCGATGCTCCCGCTTTACCACCGACTGCACGATACGAGCCTATTGCTGCTTGCATTTCCCGCCTTCGCGATGCTCTGGGCCAAGGGCGGACCCACATCCTGGCTTGCGCTGCTTTTTACGGGCGCAGGAGCTGTGTTTACCGGCGATTTCCCGGTGCAGATCCTTGCCATCCAAAGTGCTCACCTGCGGGCGTCGACGCCGGGTTTGCCGGGCGACGTTCTTACGCTCGCGCTGGCGCGGCCGGTGCCGCTCGTCTTGCTTGCCATGGGGATTCTATCTCTGCGTCTATGTGAGGCATCGCGCTCCGGAGAAACTCGTGTTGCAAACGGCAAACGCAAACATGCCGCCCGAGGGCGGCATGTTAAGCAAGAGCGATGGCTCGCGGCGCTAAACGCCGACGCCAAATTCGCTGGCCTGTTGCGAGCCGGCATTGAAATAAAAGTCGTAGGGAGTGCGCTTCTTAAACCTGTAGCGGTTGCGCAGCTCTGCGCCGACGTAGATAGCAATACGTTATGTTCCTGTTTTGTACCTTTTGCTTCGTTCGGTTGCGTATTGCTCCTGGACCGGCGCGGCATACAGCTGCATTATCGGGGTCATCTTCCTCTTAGGGATCTCGGACCATCTGCCACCGCTGGGATAGCGTCCCGTTCCCGAAGTTCCTAGCAAGAACTTATAGGGGTAGTTGCAGGCCAGCATTACCGAACGCAGGTCCTTCAACTCCCTTCCCCTTCGCTCTGCTCAGGGTCCGGTCGCTCAGGATGACCGTTTTGTTTTGATGCAGACTCTGA
>CAWERM010000078.1:0-4882 GCA_963810995.1 uncultured Acidobacteriaceae bacterium
TGTCGTCCCACAGGGCAACCTGCGGAGTCTGTGCACGTGCCAGAGTGGCGACCCAAACCTTACTTGCCCCGGCTTTGCGCAACACGCGCGAACACTCGCGAGCTGTTGCGCCCGTGGTGTAGATGTCGTCTACCAGCAGCAACTCGCTGCCCGGGACGATCGCATTCGCGTTCACCCGGAACGCGCCCCGGATATTGACTCTGCGGCTTATGGGGTTGAGTTCGAACTGGCTTCGGGTGTCGCGATGACGCTCCATCAGCGTATGCTGCGGCCGCAGCTTCCATTGAGGATGGCTTCGGCGCAGCTCAGCGATGGCCGCGTCCGCCAACAGCGCAGACTGGTTGTAGCCGCGTTGACGCTGCTTGGCTGGGAACAGCGGCACGGCGACGACGGTCAGCTCCCGCGCAGCGTCGGCTTCAAGCGTCAGGATGGATGCGGCGAGCATTCCGCCCAGCAGTTTGGCGACAAGATCCATCCGCTCGTACTTCAGCAGGTGGACCATCTCGCGCAGTTCGCCCCGATAGATGGCGTACGCAACGGCGCGCTCGAAGATGGGCGGATCGGCGCGGCATCCGGAGCAGAGCAGTCCTTCCTCCAAGAGTTGGCCAGCCAGGCTAGCGCTCTCCATATCGATGTCGAGGGCTTCGCCGCAGCGACCGCACATCACCATTGCCTGCGGATGAACGGAGGCCCTGCAGTGATCGCAGATGGGAAGGATGGTAGAGCGCGGCAGAGGACGGTTACAGACGCGACAGTCCGAAGGAAACGCCGTGGTCACCAGGTCGTCGATTACGGAACGAAACGCCGCGTTTGTGCGGCCAGTCAGACTTTGCATCAGCCGCATTCCCGCGCGACCGTGATCCTCTCCGGCATTAAAGCCAGGCGGCGCGCCGGGTGAAACGTGGAGCGTACTCTCATTCAGGCTTTCGCTGAAGATGCACCTGCCCGCACGGCGCTCCAGGCCGCTTGGGCCGCGCCGATGGTCAGAGTATAAATCCTAGCGGCCCTGCTTACCAGCCGGAAGGTGAGCACGAGCCTCTGCCGGACGACCGCGTACCTGGAATGTCCCTTCGCTGATACACTCCCATCGAAGCCTGTAGCTCTGTTTCTACCGCGGGAGATTGCAACAACATGGCCGTATCGACCCCCATCAAGCCTGCCTTTAAGCCCTTTGTCCCGGCGTCCGAGTCGAGACCAGAGTTGACGGCGAGAGCGCTGATCCTGGGCGCGTTCTTCGGAGTACTCTTCGGTGCCGTGACCGTATATGTTGGGTTGCGCGCTGGGTTGACGGTGGCAGCGAGCATTCCGATCTCGGTGCTGTCGATCTCAATCCTGCGTGCCTTCGGACGCGCCAGCATTCTGGAAAACAACATTGTGCAGACTACGGGAAACGCAGGCCAGTCCATTGCTTCGGGCGTCATCTTCACCTTGCCTGCACTGATCTTCCTCGGATTCGATCTGGAGGCGAGCCGGATATTTGCGCTCGCGTTGTTTGGCGGATGGCTGGGAGTGCTGTTCATGATCCCGCTGCGACGACAGCTCATCGTCGAAGAGCACGGCGCGCTGATCTATCCCGAGGGCACCGCCTGCGCCGATGTGCTGATGGCCGGTGAACGCGGCGGCAGCTTTGCCTCGCGCGTGTTTCTTGGCCTTGGACTGGGAGGTGTGTACACCCTCTTCCAGAACGACGGACTGTTCGCCTTGTGGCCCGACACTCCAAAGTATGACGCGGACCTCGGCCCGCAGCACTTGCTCAAAGGCTCCAGCATCCGAGCGGACTGTACCTCGGAGTATCTTGGCGTTGGCTACATCATAGGAGCGCGGGTTGCCGCCATCATGTTTGCCGGCGGCGTTTTTTCGTGGCTTGTACTGATGCCCGCGATCTATTTCTTCGGCTCGCACCTCTCCGGGCCACTCTATCCCGGAACCGTACCGGTGAGTGAAATGTCTCCTCCCGATCTGTGGCGCACCTACGTTCGTCCGATGGGAGCGGGCGCGGTGGCTGCCTCCGGACTGATCACCCTGATCCGCACCCTTCCCACGATTGTCAGTGCCTTGACACAGACGCTCAAGAAGGGTGGAGCAAAGTTGGCTACGGCGCGGCCAATACGTACCGAGCACGACCTGCCTCCCAGTGTGGTTTTCGGCGGCAGCACAGTACTTATCGTGTTGATGTTCCTCTTCCTCCAGTTCAAACCCGTTCCCGGAGCATATGTCGGCCCACTCGCCAATCTAGCGGCGGCGCTGCTGATCGTGGTCTTCGGTTTCCTGTTTGTGACGGTGTCGGCGCGCATCGTGGGCATTGTGGGCTCATCGGCGTCTCCTGTTTCGGGCATGACCATTGCGACGCTGATGGCCACCTCTGCTATCTTCCTGGTGAAGGGCTGGACCGCACCGGCGTTTGGCGCGCTGGCTATCACCATTGGCGGCGTGGTATGTATCGCGGCATCGAACGCGGGCGACACCAGCCAGGATCTAAAGACCGGCTACCTGATCGGATCGACCCCATGGAAGCAGCAACTCGCCTTGATCTTCGGCGTCATGGTCTGCATCTTCTCCATTGGCGCGACGCTGAACGCGATGAACCGCGCCTATGAGCAGTTCCAACTCATGCCGAAGCCGGTTGCTTTGTCTCTCGACCATCTGCCAGACGGGGTGCAGAACAAGGGCCAGTTCGACCGCGACATTGTGACGCTGAGAGGTGGGGCGGGTGTGGTAAGTATTCTGGCTGCACCAGGTTCCATTTCGCCTAATTTCTTTCAGCGGACGCTACCGGATGCGCGCAAATACATCCTGCTGAACTCGATTGGATCGAATACGCTGGAAGACGGTAAGTACCTCTACAACCCGGCGACGGGCATGATCGAGGTGCAGTGGATCCAGGGCATCGGCAGCGAGCGGGCGGCCGCGCCGCAGGGACGCCTGATGGCGACCGTGATCAACGGAATCCTTTCGCGCAAGCTGCCGTGGACGCTTGTGCTGCTGGGTGTTGCCCTGGTGATCGTGGTCGAGCTGCTGGGCGTGCGCTCGCTGACTTTTGCGGTCGGCGCCTACCTGAGCATTGCGACGACACTCGCCATCTTCGTTGGCGGCGTGATGCGCTGGATGGTGGATCGCGCCATGATGCAGGAACGAGCGCGGAACGGTGCGGCGGCAGGTACAGAGGCGGAGAGCGAGATTTCGCCGGGCAGTCTGTACGCCTCAGGGCTGATTGCAGCGGGCGGAATCGTTGGACTGCTGGGCGTCTGCGCGCGGCTGTTGGAGGGACTCTCCGAACAGCATGGCGGCCACTGGCAACTCTTCCGGTTCAGCGATCAAAATCCGCTGTACCACGACTGGGTGAGCGTGGTCATGTTCGCGCTGCTGGCGTTCAGCCTGTACCACTTTGCACGCAAGCCGCTGGCCGGAGTGAAATAGGGGTAATGGGTGTGGGCGTCAGGGTGGGAGAAGTACGAAAATAATCGTTGACATACGACCAGTGTCGTACTAATGTGTCTGCATGATGAGACGACGAGGTGCAACTCGCAATACGGTGCAGCTTCCGACGGAGGCTGAGTTGGAGATCCTTAACATACTTTGGGCGCTTGGGCCGAGCACGGTGCGCGATGTACATACGGCGAGCGAAAAATCGACCGGGTATACCACGATTCTGAAGCAGATGCAGGTGATGGCGGAGAAGGGCCTGCTGTCGCGCAGCGAGCACTATCGGTCGCATGTGTACGAGGTGCGCATTGCGAAGGAGCAGACGCAGCGGCAGTTGGCGCGGAACCTGGTTCGGCGTGCCTTCGACGGCTCGGCAAAGAACCTGGTGCTGGGCGCGCTCTCGTCGCAGAAGGTGACGACCGAAGACCTGGCGGAGATTCGCAGGATGCTGGACGAGTTTGAGAGAGGGTAGCGATGATCACACTGATTGAATTCTCCGGACGGCCGCTGATGCACGCGCTGGGCTGGACGCTGCTTCACTTCTGCTGGCAGGGAGCGGGGGGCGCGGCCGTACTGTGGTGCGTGCTGAAAGTGATGGACGGGCGGAGTTCGCGGTTGCGCTATACGGCTGCTTGTCTTGCGCTGGGAATGATGATTGTGCTGCCGCTGGCGACCTTTGCGCACCTGGCATCGGCTGAGTTCAGGCAGCGGGCCGAATTCGACGGTCCGACTGCTGTGATCGATCTGGGGACGGTTCTACAGGTAAGCGCAGTTGAGACGAGCGCACCGTTGCCAGAGCGGATTGCCTTGACGCTGGACCGCGCGCTGCCATGGGTGTTGCTGGCGTGGTTTACAGGGGTAATCTTCTTTGTTGCACGGCTGAACGTGGGGTTGATGGTTGCGCGGAGGCTGCGGTCCATGGGCACGGGCGCTGTCCCGGCGGAGTTGCAGCAGGCCTTCGATGCACTGCGACGGAGGCTTGGCGTGGAGCGCGCGGTGCGGTTGATGCACTCCGCGCTGGTCGAGGTGCCGACGGTAATTGGCTGGCTGCGGCCTGTGGTGCTGGTCCCAGCAAGCTGCCTCAGCGGGCTTTCGACGATGCAGATTGAGGCGATCCTGGCGCACGAGCTGGCGCATATCCGGCGGCACGACTACCTGGTGAGCGTGCTGCAGTCGGTGATTGAGACGCTGCTGTTCTACCATCCCGCGGTGTGGTGGGTGTCCAGGCAGGTGAGGCGCGAACGCGAGTGCTGCTGCGACGAGCTTGCCGTCGCGGTGGGCGGCGATCGGCTAGCGTACGCACGGGCGCTGTCGGTGCTGGAAGAGCGGCGGTCGTATGACCCGGAGTTTGTGCTGGGTGCAAATGGCGGAGTGCTGACGATGCGGATTAAACGGTTGCTGAGATGCGGAGGGGCATCGATCTCCTAGCAATACGTAGTTAGTCGAGCAGATGTACACA
>CAWERM010000079.1:0-6858 GCA_963810995.1 uncultured Acidobacteriaceae bacterium
GATGTATTGCTCCATCGAGAGCATGGGCCTGCTGCGCCAGATTGCGTCCTTCGGCGATCCTATGCTACACCTGGTCGTGACCGGCAGGTGATCCGCTGCGCCGTCCCGACCTGTACGATCTGATCGACGAAGCTCACCGCCTCGGGTTGACCATCTCCGTCACGCCCAGCGCCACCGCCGACCTCACCTACGGCGTGCTGGCCAAGCTGAAGGCGCACGGGGTGGAGAGCCTCGGGCTTAGCCTGGACGGTTCGACCGCGGCGCGGCACGAGGCCGTGCGCGGCGTCGAAGGATGCTTCGAGTGGACGATCGACGCTGCGCAGAACGCGGCCAAACTGGGAATCCCCATCCAGGTCAACACCCTGGTGGCGCAGGAGACCGAGGACGATCTGCCCGCCATCTACGAGCTGCTGAAGACGGTCCACGTCATGCGTTGGAGCCTCTTCTTCCTGATCGCGGTGGGCCGCGGCAAGCTGTTGAAGCCGGTCTCGCCCAAGCGCGGCGAAGAGATCATGCGCTGGGCCTTCGACCTCACCCAGGTTGCGCCGTTTATCGTGGCCACCACCGAGGCGCCCTCCTATCGCCGCGTCGCGCTGGAGCGGATGCGCGAGAAGGGCATGACCGGGAGCGCAGATGGCGCAGGCCCCAGTCTCGCGCGGCTTCGAGATTCGCGATGGCAATGGAATCCTGTTCGTCTCCAACACCGGCGACCTTTGCCCAGCGGGCTTCCTTCCGTTGGTAACCGGCAACGTCCGCAAGGATTCGATGGTGGAGGTCTATCGCAACTCGCCGGTCTTCCGCGATCTGCACACGCCCAGCCACTTCAAGGGCAAATGCGGCGTCTGCGAGTATCGCACCCTCTGCGGCGGCTCGCGCGCCCGAGCCTTCGCCCATACCGGCGACCCGTTGGAGAGCGATCCCTTCTGCGCGTACGAGCCGAAGGCAGAGGCGGCGGCGCATTCAGCGGGATAAGTGGAGCGCCCAATATGGGGTTGTGGGTGGGACAGTCACTAGTCGCGATGACACTATCTATTGACAGATCATTGGACTGCGCTCAATCCTTGGTGATGCTAAAGAAAAGGAAGCCTAAGAAGAAAACGCGGGCTACAAAGGTCGTTTCGCGCCAAGACAGGATCGATGAGTACGGCATTTGGGAAGTTTTTCCGGGAGAACTACGTCCGAGTCGAGGTCGTCGATCGAAGATCAAACCGTTGTGTAGCGCTGTAGCTGAAAAGCTACCCGTAGGCTGTCTAACGGATATTTGCAAGCACTTATCGAACAAGCTTGGGCATAAGCTTTATGGAGTTTATGTGGCTCACGATTCGATGGGTTATCCGAGGTACGTAGGTCGCGGTGACATCCACTTGCGCCTGTCAGCTAGATTCAAACAGAAATCAGAACAACTGATGTACTTCTCTTTTTACGTTGTCCCTGAAAAAATTCACGAACGCGAAATTGAAACGCTATTGATTCATGCCGCCGGCCCTCTATTGGATTTCAATGAAAAGAAGAAACGGACTGGGATTAAGACAGGATCAGTGAGTGACTTTGAGGCTGGCACGCTCTTCTATATACGACGATATAAACGGGGCAAGAGGCCTAGGTAACACACACAGATAGCCTTCGTGAATATGGATCATCGCATCGTTCGCGGAAGCCGCTTTCAAGATGAAGCTAGGATAGTAACAAGAAGGATGCCTGTTTATGGAAATCTTTATCGCTCTGGGTGTACTAGGGATAATCTCGGTTGTTCTCTTGAAGGGATTTGACAAAATCGCAGGTCGAGGCCCGAAACAGATTTCTGATGGCATAGACAGGGCCAGGAACAGCGATAACCGAACTCCGTGTCCCATGTGCGCTGAGAGGATACTTCCGCAAGCGAAGATTTGCCCATTCTGCAAATCTGAGGTCAAGAATCTAAGCTGATGGCGGATGGCCCACCTACCACCTGGTGCGATGCTCAGGCCAGGCTCATGCCGATGCGGCGGGCGCGGGCGAGGGTGCGTGGCGAGAGCGGCTGATCGGGCTCTTTGCCGCGTAGACCGATCCAGAGGCTGGCGACTGGCTTGATGCCGAGCATCTTGGCGGTGACGCGCAGGGCGCGCGCGGCCCCGGTGAGCAGGGGAATGCAGAAGCCCGGCATGGACGACGAACTGACCAGCACAGACTTGCGCGTGAGGTGCTTGTTACGCATCCTGGGTGCGCCCTGTCCCCACGGCCAGTAGCAGTAGCCCAGCAATCGCTCCATGAACTTGCGGAAGATGGCGGAGACGTTCCAGTAGTTCACCGGCGCGCCGAGGATGAGCGCGTCCGCCGCGTCGATCTCGGTCAGGATGGATTGCAGGTCGTCCTGCTGTACGCAGCTTCCGCGTTGCAGGCCGGGTGCCTGGGTGCATCGCCGGCAGTTGGTGCAGAACTCCAGATGCTGGTCTGCCAGATAGAGCGCGTGCGTCTCGGCGCCTTGTTCCCGCGCGCCTGCCAGAATGGCCTGCACAGCGCTGTCGATGGTTCCACCCTTGCGGTAGCTGCCGACGATTGCCACAACTTTTCGCGCCACGGGATGCCTCCCAATGATTGCGAGAACAGTGTAGTCCATATGGTGGAAGGCGGACGAAGGACCAAGAACAGGCAACGACAAGAACAGAAGCAGATTCCCTCCGGGAATGACAAACAAAGGGCAAAGACGTGCGCCAGGCTGAAGCCCGCGCCGCTTTCTATTGATGAGGAGTGGCGGCACGGCTGAAGCCGTGCCCTTCCGTTCGTGCCTCGGACGATCTGCTTGATTTGCTAGGCCACTTCGCGGCGCTCTCCCCTTGCGGCCTCGCGGCGGGTCAGGTTGACGCTGACAATCTTGGAGACGCCGGGCTCCTGCATGGTGACGCCGTAGATGACGTCGGCCATCTGCATGGTGCGCTTGGAGTGGGTCATGACCAGGAACTGGGTGGCGGATGCCAGCCCGGTGATGAGATCGGAAAAGCGGCCGATGTTGGCCTCGTCCAGCGGCGCGTCCACCTCGTCGAGCACGCAGAAGGGGGCGGGCTGGAACTGGAAGATGCCGACCAGCAGGCTGAGCGCGGTGAGGGCCTTTTCGCCGCCGGAGAGGAGCATGATGTTCTGCAATTTCTTGCCTGGCGGCGAGGCAACGATGTCGATGCCGGACTCTGCGCCGGCCTCCGCGTCGGTGAGGCGCATAAAAGCCTGGCCGCCGCCGAAGAGCTTGGCGAAAGCAGCGCCAAAGTTGCGGTTAATGACCTCGAAGGCGGCGTCGAACTTGACCCGCGAGACCTGGTCGATCTCCTTGATGGAGGACTGGGTGTTCTCGATGGACTCGAGCAGGTCGCGGCGCTGCGTCTCCAGGAAGCTGTGGCGCGCGGCGGTCTCGTTGTACTCTTCGAGCGCCATCATGTTGACCGGGCCCATGGCTTCCAGGCGCTGCTTCATGGCGCGGGCCTCTTCCTCGGCGGCGGCCAATGCATCGCCTTCCATGCGCGCAATAGAGTCGTCGACGCGCAGCGCGGCGGCTTCCACGCCGAGATCGTTGAGGCAGGTGGTGTCGATGTGCTCAATGTCTGACGCAAGCTTGGCGGATCGCGCGGAGAGGTTGGCGCGCTGCTCACGCAGCTCTTCGGTGTGGTGGCGCAGGGTGCGCAGTTTGCTGTCCAGCTCTGCCATGCGTGCGCGCAGTTCGGCGGCCTCGCCGGTGAGGCGCGCGCCATCGGCCACAGCGCTGGCACGGGTTTCCACCAGGGATTCATGCTGCGAGGCCAGCTCAGCGGTCTCCTGTTCGCGGCGGACTTTTTCCGCGCCGGCGGCTTCGAGCTGCTGCTCGATCTGATGGATTCGGGCGGACTGCGCGTCGGCCATGCGCTGCGTCTGCTCGAAGGTTGCGGCGGCGTTGCGGCGTCGTTCCTCCAACCCGGCAAGAGCAGCGGCGGCCTCGGATGCGGCCTGTTGCAGGCTCTCGCGCTGTTGGCGCAGGCCATCGAGCTGTTGCTGCAACTCGGCCGATTGCGATTCTAGCGTCGCGCGCTCAGCCTCAAACGTTGCTGCCTCCTGCTGATGACGAGCAATGGCTTCCTGCTTCTGTGCGCGCGCTTCGCGGTTGTGATCGGCGGCCAGCGCCCACTCCTGCAAGCGACGCTCGATGCGCGCCGTTTCCTGCTCCATCTGTCGGAGAGCCGCGCCGGAGTTTGCCGACTCGCGCTCCGCATCGCGGCATTGCTGCGTCTTGCCGTCGAGTGCGGCGGTGAGTTCGCGCAGCTCACGTTCGAGGGCGGCTGCATCAAGCTCCGCCTTCTGCAACTCAGTATCGGCGGCGTCGAGCTTGTGCTGCACCTCGTTCAGTTCGCGCTTCAGGGCGAGCGGCCCCTGCGCGCGCACATGGCCGCCGGTCACTGTGGCGTTATGGAATGCCTCGCCGGAGGGGCTGAGGAAGAAGCCACGCGGATGTTGCTCCGCCAGCCTGCGCGCGGTCGCCGAGTCGGGGGCAATAAATCCGTCGCCCAGTTTGGGCAGTAGGGATTCAAGCGAGTTGCCAAAGCCATTGAGCACGCGGATGCAGTCCTTCAGCGCGACGACACCCTCGGGAATCGGCAAGGTGTTGGCCAAGCCAAGCTGCCGCTTCACGTCTTCCTCGCCGTGGACGAGGAAGGTTGCGCGTCCCGCGACATCGGCGGCAAGCAGGCGCACGCCTGCGTCGGCCGCGTCCCAACTCTTTACCACGACGTAGTTCAACTCGTCGCGTAGGAATTCATCGACGATAGCCTCGTACTGCCCGTCGACTTCGAGGAAGTCGGCCAGTGTGCCCATTGGCGAGAGCGGGTTGGCCACGCTGCCGGCAGAGTTTGCCTTGAAGATGTTCTTCACCGTCTCGGTAGAGTAGCTGTGCTCCTGAATCAGCTCGACCAGTGAGCTGCGGCGTCCTTCGAGCGTCGCCTGCTCTCCGCGCAACTGGTCGCCGCGCCGCTTGGTCGCCGATTCTGCTGCGCGGGCCGCATCGATCTTATGTTGCAGTTCGGCGATCTCCGCTTCCAGTGCCTTCAGGCGCTCGGTTACATTGCCGTAGGTCAAGGTCAACTGGCCGCGCTCGAATCCCAGGTCGGCGAGTTCACGGCGCGCTCCATCAGACTCGGCAACCAGTCGCTCGGACTCGCGATCGAGGCTGGCGAGTGCCACTTCGGCCTGCGCCTGCAGGTTGCTGCTCTGGCTGGCGCGTTCCAGCAACTGAAAGCCAGTACGGCGATTCTGCTCGATCTGCTGCTCGCAGGCAGCGACCGCATGTAATGCATCCTGCGCGCGCTGCTGCTGGGCCTGCGCAGTCTCGCGCGAGAGGGTTGCCTCGGCCGTAGCGTTCTCCAGGAAACTGCGCTGCGCCTCCAGTTCGCCGGCCAGAACGCGAAGCTGCTCGCGTGCCTGATCGAGGTCATTGCCCCCGGCGCCGATGCGCGCCGTCAACTCGGCCACGCGGTCTGTGTTGGCGGCCATGCGCGCGGTGATCCGCTCCAGCTCGACGGCGGAGTGGTTGGCCCGTGCGCCGGCCTCGCGAATCTGCTGATCGAACTGATAGCCTTGCTCGACTCCTGCGGTGTGCTCGGCGTCCATCGCATCCACTGCTGCCGATTGTTCGCCGATCTGGGCGGTCAGAGTAGCAATCTGCGAGGCGACGGCGGATTGTTCGGCGTCAAGCTGGCTCATGCGGCTGGCCAGCACCACCCTTAGCCGGGCGCGCAGGTCGTCGCGCAGAAGGCTGTAGCGTTCCGCCTTGGAGGCCTGCCGCTTCAGCGAATTCATCTGACGCGTGACTTCCTCGAAGATGTCGTTGACGCGCGATAGATTCACCTTGGCGGATTCCAGGCGCAACTCGGCCAGTCGTTTCTTGGTCTTGAAGCGGGTGATGCCGGCGGCCTCTTCAATCACTGCGCGGCGATCCATGGGCTTGGAGCTGAGGATCTGGCCGATGCGCTCCTGGCTGATAATGGCGTAGGTCTCGCCGCCCAGGCCGGTGCCCATGAAGATGTCCTGTATGTCGCGCAGGCGGCAGATTTTGCCGTTGAGCAGGTATTCGGAGTCGCCAGAACGGAAGAGACGGCGCGTGATCATGTGGACCGAGAATCCGACCTGGGGTGAAGACCAAATTGCCGGCCAGCTGGCCAAACTCGGTCATTACGTGTCTCCGAGAACCGTCTCCAAGTACCGGCCAGCGCGGCTGCCCCGCGGGCGCGGCCAGAAGTGGTCCACCTTCATCCGCAACCACCTCAGCCAGACCTGGGCCGTTGACTGGTTCACCATCGTCACCTTGCGCTTCCAGGTCCTATACGCTTTCGTCATCCTCGACCTGGGACGGCGTGAAATCGTGCGGGTGGGAGTGACGTCTACACCGAGCGCGCAACACGCCGCCCAGACCTTCGTTGAGGCGGTATGCGACCGTGACGACCAGGCACCGCGCCTTCTCATCCACGATCGCGACTCGATCTACGGCACCTGGTTCCGTCGCAGGGTGAAGGGCTTCGGCACCAGGTGTCTCCCCACGCCGCCGAGATCACCCCAAGCCAACCGGTACTGCGAAAGAGCGATCGAGACACTGAGGCGGGAGTGCCTGGACAACGTGATCGTCGTGGATGAGCGGCACGCAGAACGAATCCTGCGGGAATACATCCGCTACTACCATGGCCGGCCCCATCGTGGGCTGCACATGCAGGCGCCACTCGGAGCACACTGGTTGCCGCCGGTGCGGCCGACGCCAGCGAGCAGCGTGCGCAGCGTGCCCGTTCTCGGCGGACTACACCACGAATACACGGTAGCCGTCCGAAGGTCAGACGAGGTTCTTCCCTCGATTACCCGGCCCACCCCGAGGGCGCG
>CAWERM010000080.1:0-4929 GCA_963810995.1 uncultured Acidobacteriaceae bacterium
AGGCCCTGGAGTCGTTCGCCGGAGGCGTTCACCTGATTCTCGGCGGCAAGGACAAGAACTCCAACTATGCAGAGCTGGCCGATCTCATCCGCGCACGCGTCAAAACTGTTTACACAATTGGTTCGGCGGCGGAGAAGATCGAGCGCCATCTGGCGGGAGTCGTCAAGATAGTCTCAGCGGGCACTCTGGATGCTGCCGTGGGCCATGCGGCGCAGCTTGCGGTTACCGGCGATATCGTTCTGCTCGCACCGGCTTGCTCGAGCTTCGACCAGTTCACTAGTTATGAACATCGCGGCCGAGTCTTCAAGGAGCTGGTCATGGGCCTCGCGAGCAGTTCAGTTTAAGCAGGAAGCGGGCGGAATGGCAAAGCGCGTTGGCGTCGACAAATGGCTGTTCGGCACAGTGCTGCTGCTGGTACTCTTCGGGCTAGTTATGGTCTTCTCCGCCTCGGCCGTGATGTCGCAGGCGGAATCGGGTTCGCCGTACAAGTACGTTGCCAAGCAGGGAATGTATGCGCTCTTCGGGATGGTTGCTCTCTTTGCGCTGATGCGCGTGGATTACCGCCGTTATAACAGCTATCCGTTTGTCGGTTCTGCGGTCGCCTTTACCACCATGCTTCTGGTAGGCGTCTTAGTGATGCCCGCACTGAATCATACCCACCGCTGGTTCCGGCTTGGCAGCTTCTTTACCTTCCAGCCATCGGAGCTGGCAAAGCCAGTGCTGGTGCTCTTTCTCGCTTACTTTCTACAGACGCGCATCCACCCCATGGACGACTGGAAGGGCACGATCCTGCGCGCGGTGCTGCCTCCCGCTGGTCTTCGTCGGCCTGATCCTGAAGGAGCCGGACCTGGGCACCGCGCTGGTCTGCGCCGCCGTCACCATGGCCATGCTCTATCTCGCAGGAATGCAGGTGAAGTGGATCGGTGTCGGGCTTGCTGGCCTCATCGCCGGTGCTCTACTACATGCTCTGGATGGTTCCTTTTCGCCGAGCGCGCATGGAGATATTCTTCCATCCCGAGCTGGACCCGCTGGGCAAGGGATTCCACATCACCCAGTCACTGATCGCGGTGGGCACGGGCGGTCTCAGCGGTCTGGGACTGATGGAGGGCCGGCAGAAGCTCTACTTCCTGCCCGAAGCCTGGACCGACTTTATCTTTGCCAACATCTCCGAAGAGCTAGGCCTGCTGGGCGCGCTATTGCTGGTGACGCTCTTCTGCATCCTCGGCTATCGCGGGCTGCGCGCCGCGTTTCTGTCCACCGATCCCTTTGCGCGCTTTCTGGCCTTTGGCCTCACCTCCGCGGTGCTGATCCAGGCCTTCTTCAACATCAGCGTGGCGATCGCGCTTGTGCCCACCAAGGGAATCACGCTGCCGTTTATCTCCTTCGGCGGGACCTCGCTCTTTTTCACCCTGGCCGGAATGGGTGTGCTGTTGAACATTACGCGTGAGATCGACTGATGACCGGGCGCGAGGTACAAGGTTCGAGGTTCGAGAAGCCGGACGGACTGCGGGTTTTGATTGCCGGCGGAGGCACCGGCGGCCATGTGATCCCGGCGCTGGCTATTGCCCGAGAGCTGCGCGAAGCGCACGGCGTAGAGGTCC
The DNA here is from genome assembly GCA_963810995.1 of uncultured Acidobacteriaceae bacterium. Lineage (GTDB taxonomy): Bacteria > Acidobacteriota > Terriglobia > Terriglobales > Acidobacteriaceae > Edaphobacter. The sequence continues at coordinate 1,602 of CAWERM010000080.1, forward strand.
GTTTTGTGGGCACAGCGCGCGGATTGGAGACGCGTCTGGTCCCTGAGGCCGGCTTCCGGCTCGATCTGGTGCGCTCGGGCCAGTTGAAGAATGTGAGCCTGACGACGCGCCTGCGCACCGTCCTCAATCTTCCGCTGGGCACGGTGGAGTGCGTGCGCCTGCTGCGTAAGTTTCGCCCGCAGGTGGTCGTCGGTGTCGGCGGTTACGCGAGTGGTCCAGCTATGTTGGCGGCGATCCTGTTGCGCCTTCCGACGCTGGCGTTTGAACCCAACGCCGTTCCGGGCATGGCCAACCGTATGGTCGGCCGATGGGTAAGCGCGGCGGCGGTGAATTTTGCTCAGACCCAGAGCTACTTCCGCAATGCGCGAGCGACTGGGATTCCTGTGCGCGCGGAGTTCTTCGCCATTGAGCCGAAGCCCGCAGGCGCACCGCTGCGTATTCTGGTTCTCGGCGGCAGCCAGGGCGCGCGCGTCCTGAATGAAGCAATGCCGAAGATCGCGCAACGTCTGCTCGATCAGTTTTCCGGCCTGCAGATTGTGCATCAGGCAGGAGCGCGCCATGCGCAGACGACAACTGAGGCCTATACTCGCGCTTGTTTGACTTGTCAGCAGCGAATTCGCGTACAGCCATATCTGGATCAGATGCCGCGTGAGTTTGCCACCGCCGATCTGCTGCTGTGCCGCAGCGGCGCAAGCACCATGGCGGAGCTTGGCGCAGCGGGGAGAGCATCGTTACTTGTTCCCTTTGCGCTTGCCGCGGACGACCACCAGCACCGCAATGCGGAGGTCTTTCTGAATGCAGGCGCGGCGCGGATGCTGACCGAAGCGGAGTTGGCCGATCCTGATCGCCTGCTGCATGAGCTTGCGTCGCTGCTTGCAGATCCGGCGGTGCTGCGCGCAATGGGCAAGCAAGCACGTTCGCTCGCCAGACCAGACGCGGCGAGGCAGATCGCACTCATGATAGTAGACCTCGCCTCCAAAGCCTGACGTATCAGATTGTTCATCGTTGGCTACTGCTGCAAGCATTAGGTGCTCGACAAAAACAAGGGCCGAGGTTTTTTCCCTCAGCCCTTGGTCAGTACAGTGCAATCGGTTCTGTTTTTTACCGATGTCCGCCGCCACCAGCGTGTCCACCGCCGCCTCCACCGTGGAATCCGCCTCCGCCTCCTCCGCCGAAGCTACGCGCGCCTCCACCGGAGTAGTTGCGTGCGGGAGCACTGTAGCTGCGAGCGGGAGCGCTGTAGCTGCGCGCGGTTGGTGCATTGGCATAGCCGCGCGCTCCGCTGTTATAGGTTGTGCGAGGTTCAGCCGTGGCGCTACGGTTGACGATGCTGCGACCGTTAATACCTGCTCCGCGATTTTCCGCGACCACGCCTCGATTCACTCCCGCAACGTTACTTCGTGCGAACGCTGCGCCGCCGGGCCGACCGTCGAAGCCGGAGACGGGGTGGTTATAAACGGTGCTGTCGTGGAAGCCCAGGTGGTTGTATGCGCCGTTATAGAAGAAGCGTCCGCCGCGCCAGTAGCCACCCCAGTATCCGGTGCCGAAGTAGCCAAAGCCGTAGTTGATGCCGCCGTAGTAGCCAACCCTGCGCCCCCAGTATCCGGGATACCAGAGGTAGGCCCCGCCGCCCCAGCCCCAGTAGCCGGGCGTCCATAACGCGTCCTCGTAGGGCGGGTAGACCCATGCGCCGTCCACCCAGTAGTAGCCGTCGTCGCCGTAGGCCCAGTAGCCGGGCGTCCAGATGTATCCGTAGCCGGGTGCGATGGGCTGGGCATAGACCGGAATCACCGGAGGAGCGAAACCGACCGAGACGAATACCCGTGCATTGGCCGCGGTGGGTGTAAACAGTAACGCTCCGGCGATCGCCACCGCCAGTATCGTGCTCATCAAAACGCGCGTGATCTTCATGGTTATTTCCTCGTTCTGCCGGTCCTTCGCTTGCCCGATGCAGCTTTCAAACTGCGGGTTGCGCGGACTGCAAGCCCTAGGAGATCCGGTTCGGCTCCGTCAGCCTGTTCGGAGTGGCGCCTGTGAACTCCTGATGAATTAGACCCAAGATACGCCATTTGGTTGCGGTCCGGAAAGACCTGATTGCAGAGCAATCAGGGAAGCATAAGGTCCGCTGGCTTGGTAAAGTAGGGGAATGAAAGATGATCCTTTCTTGACGGCATCCCCACTGCCGGCAGGGTTCCAGTGGGGCGCAGTGCGGGCGGGAATCAAGAGTAGCGGCAATCTGGACCTTGCCATTGCAGTTGTGCGCGGCGCAAATGCGGCGGTTGGTGCGACAGATGCGGCGGTTGGCGCAGCGATGTTTACCACCAACCGTGTAGTTGCGGCCCCTGTGACGGTTGGACGTCGGCATCTGGCGGCTACCGGAGGACGCGTCGGGGCGGTGCTGGTCAACGCGGGCAACGCCAACTGCGCCACCGGCGCGCCGGGCATCGAGGGCTGCGTGGCCACCTGTGTGGCCGCGGCGGAGAGCTTCGGCTGCATCTTTGACGAGGTATTTCCCTCATCGACCGGAATAATCGGCGTGCCCTTTCCCGCCGACAAAGTTATCGCCGCAATGCCCGAGCTGAAGGCCTCGGTGGGCAACACCGAGCAACATGCAGAGGACTTTGTGCGCGCCATCATGACCACCGACACGCGGATGAAGACAGCTCGCGCGGTGGTTCCGGTTGCTGCTTCCACACAGGATGTCGGCAAAGCCACCGAGGTGCGCATTTGGGGCGCGGCCAAGGGCGCTGGAATGATCCATCCGCAACTGGGTGCACCAGTCGGGCCCCCACATGCCACCATGCTGGTCTATCTGTTCACCGATGTCGCTGCGGAGACGGCGGAGTTGAACTCGGCGTTGGCCGCGGCGGTCGAGCCCAGCTTCAACTCCATCTCCATCGACGGCGATACATCGACCAACGACACCGTACTTCTGCTGGCCAGCGGCGCCAGCGGAGCGAGCCTCACACGGGAACTGGCTCCGGCCTTCGACGCGGCCCTGAGCGAGGTCTGCCGCTCGCTGGCTCGGCAGATCGTCGCCGACGGCGAGGGCGTGGGTCATGTGGTGACTCTCGATATACGTGGCGCGGCAAGCGCGACCGAAGCGCGACTGGTGGCCAAGGCCATCGCGCATAGTCCGCTATGCAAGACGGCGTGGTCCAGCGCGGACCCAAACTGGGGCCGTTTGCTGGCCGCAACCGGATACAGTGGAGCCACCTCGATCCCGAGAGGGTTCGCATCTGGATCGGCGACCAGCTTGTCTTCGAGTACGGCGCGCGCGCAGGAGTTTTAATGAGGCTGCCGCGCACCACGCGATGGAGCGATGCAT
>CAWERM010000081.1:0-4394 GCA_963810995.1 uncultured Acidobacteriaceae bacterium
GGGGAGTGGGGGTCCTGCAGCACCTGCTCGCGGACGGCCTCGGGGCGCGGGTTCTGGCACCAGTTCTGGGCGAAGGCGATGTAGAAGCGCTGTGGGCCGGTGAAGCCGTTGACCTTGGCGTCTAGGTTGAGGTGGTTGTCCTTGGCGCGCTGCACGAAGGCCATGTAGGCGAGCAGGAGGCCGCCGTTGTCGGCGGTGTTCTCGCCCAGGGTGAGCTTGCCGTTGATGTGGACGTCGTCGACGGCGGTAAAGGAGCTGTACTCGTTGACTTCGCAATCGGTGCGCGCGGTGAAGTTCTTGAGGTCGGCGGCGGTCCACCAATCGTCGAGGTTGCCCTTGGCGTCGAACTTGCGGCCCTCGTCGTCGAAGCCGTGGGTTAGCTCATGGCCAATGACGGCGCCGATGTGGCCGTAGTTGACGGCGTCATCCTGGGTGTGGTCGAAGAAGGGCGGCTGCAGGATTCCGGCGGGGAAGTTGATGTCGTTCATGCTGTCGTCGTAGTAGGCGTTGACCGTGGGCGGAGACATCCCCCACTCCTTATGATCGACGGGCTTGCCGATCTTATTGAGCTGGCGGTCGTTCTCGAAGGCATCGGCGCGCATCTGGTCGCCGGCGGCGTCGTTGGGCTCGATGATGAGCTTAGAGTAGTCGCGCCACTTGTCGGGGTAGCCGATCTTGTCGGCGACGGCGTGGAGTTTTTCCTTGGCGCGCGCCTTGGTGACGGGGGACATCCAGGCGATCTGGTCGATGTCCTGGCCCATGGCGGTCTCGATGTCGCTCACCATCTGCAGCATCTTGGCTTTGCTGTCTCCGGCGAAGTACTGGCTGACATACACCTTGCCGAGGGCCTCACCAATATCATTGCTGACCAGGTTGGAGCAACGCTTCCAGCGGGCGCGCTGCTCCGGCTGGCCTTCGAGGATGCGGCCGTAAAAATCGAAGTTCTCATCGTCGAAGGCATGGGGCAGGTTGCGCGCTTCCGCGGTAAGGAGCTGGTAGCGGAGATAGGCCTGGATGGTGGCGAGGCTTGCCGTGTTGAACTGGTTCTTCAGCTCGGGCCAGAAGTCGGGGGTGGAGTTGTTGATCTCGGTGACGCGGGGGGAGTGGATTGCGTCCTCAAAGTCGGTAAAGCTGGGGCCGGAGATGGCCATGAAGGTTTCGATGGGCTGGAGGTGATAGGTCTTCTCCGGTTCGCGCATATCGACCACTCCGAGCGATACCTTGGCCAGGGCGGTCTCCATGGTCATGATGTTGGCGGCGTCAATCTTTGCCTGCGCGGGCGTGCTGCCGGCCAGGGTGAGCATCTTGGCGACGTGGGCGAGGTATTGGGTGCGGATCTGGGCGTCTTTGTCGCCGGTGCGCAGGTAGTAGTCCTTCTCCGGCAGGCCAAGGCCGCCTTGCTGGATGAATGCGATCTGCTTGGTGGCGTCCTTGAAGTCCTGCTGCTCGCCGTATCCGAAGAAGGCGTTCACACCGATGCGCTGGAGCTTGCCGAGGAGGGCGGCAAACTGCGCATGGTCGGCGGGATTGGCGGCGGCAATCTCGTTCAGCAGCGGCTGGATGGGCTTGAGGCCAGCGGCATCGATGGCACTAGTGTCCATACAGGCCTTGAAGTAGTCGCCGATCTTCTGCTCGTCGGGGGTGCGGGTAGCTCCGCCTGTCTCCGCCTTCTGCAGAATGCCGTTCAACTCCTGGGTGTTGACGTTGTACAGGACGACGAAGGGATCGACGTCGGGCATGTCGGCGGGGATGGGGTGGTTGGCGTTGAAGTTCCCGCAGGCATATTTGTACATGTCGGTGCAAGGATCGGCGGAGAGGTCCATGGAGGAGAGGTCGAGGCCGGGCAGGGGTTTCTCGTTGGCGGACGCTGGCGCGGCGGCGGGCGCCTGCTGGGCGAGCGCGAAGGGAGCGAGAACGAAGCATGCCATGGCTGCGATGGCGGTGAGCCAGGGGGTGCGGCGGAAGGCGGTGCGCTGCGCGGCTAGGAAACTGGGGGATTCGCTCATGCGTAGATTCTCCGTGCGGACGGTTTTGAGTGATGCGAAGGTTAGTATATGTCGCTTGCAAAGTAGACGCGACGATCTATCTATTATCACTCCGATGGATGGAGATGGGGCATTTTTGCGATATGGCCATGAGCTACGAGGATTGAGCTATGAGGGTGGCGATTGGCGGGGTATGCGAGGGTGTGAAAGAGTAGGGAGACGATGCGAAGGTGTGCGAAGCTAGCGGCGTGGATGGTGCTGGCGGTGGGCGTGGCGTGGGCGCGCGACCCAGAGCAAATGGCGCGCGTTCCCCTGGGGCCGATGGGGTACCAGACGCTGTTGCCGGAGTTCCTACTGGCGGGCAACTCGATGCTGACGGTTCACTTTGTGGATACGGACCATCTGTTGGTTACGTTTGGCCTGCGCCAGTTGATGACGCGCCTGGTGGGCGATCCGCCGGACGACGACGACCGGATGGTTGGCGCGGACCTGGTGGAGCTGCCATCGGGCAAGGTACTGGCCCAGACCCAGTGGCGGCTGCACGACCGCGGGCAGTACCTGTGGGGCCTGGGACACGGACGGTTTCTGCTGCGTGTGCGCGACCAGTTGTCGGTGCTTGCGCCGATGCAAGGCGTAGCCAAGGGAGATGCGTTTCGCGAACTTCCGCTGATGCATATCGATCGGACACTAGTGGCGCTACAGGTGTCGGCGGACCAGGACCTGTTGACGGTGGAGACGACCAAGCGCACGCCGTCAGGCGAGCCGGGAGTGGCGAGCAATGTGACGGTGGTCGATCCTGCGCGGGCGCAGCCTGCCGCGGTGCAGATTAATTTCTACAGGTTGACGAGTACAGGCGCGGGCGCGGAAGGTCTGGCGGTTGCATCGGCAGGGGTGATTGGCGCGAACACGGTGGTGGACCTGCCGATGACGACGGCGGGAGTTCTGGATGTGATCGAGGGAGGCAAAGACCGCTGGCTGTTCAATTTCGACGAGCACGCGGGCAAGGTGGATGAGTTGGCGGAGTGGGACACTTCCTGCTTTCCGCAACCCACCTTTGTGGGGCATGACGAGTTTGTCGCCTTTGGATGCAGGGGCAGCGAGGAGAAGCAGTCGCTGGCGGGCTTCAACCTGAAGGGCGAACAGATGTGGCAACAGAACTTCCTGGACACACAGACTTCGCCGGAATTTTCGTTTGCACCCGCGGCGGGACGATTTGCGCTGGGGCGCATTGTGGTGATCGGAGCAGTCGATCGCGATGGAACGCTGACGGAGAGCCTGGTGAGATCGCAGGAGGTCCGCGTACTACAGAGCTACAACGGCAAGCTGCTGTTCAAGATCGATTGCACGCCGGTGGAGCGCGCGGGCGGGAACTTTGCCCTGTCAGCCGACGGGATGCGGCTGGCCGTGGTGCGCGAGACGATGGTGCATCATGCGGCCACCAAGGACTACGACGAGTACAGCGAGCGCGAAGCGGCGGTGGAGGTGTACGCGCTGCCTCCACTCACCGAGCAGGACGAGGCAGCGGTGCAGCAGGCGGAGGCGCAGGCACCGCGAGACACAGGGGCGCGGATCGATCTGTCGCTGCAGCGGGTCTCGACGCCGGTGGCTACGGATGGGGCCAGTGCGGCGGCGGGTGCAGCCAGCGGTGTGAGTGCGGCCAGTACGGGGATTTCGATGATTTCGACGAGTGCGGCGGGGAGAGATTCGTCCGCGCAGGCAATAGAAGCGACCACGGCTACTGCTTCGGTGGGGGAGCAGGGCGCGCCGGTGGCGGAGGGCACGGTGGTGCTGGGCGATCCCTTGCCGGAGACTGGGCGCAAGCGGCCTACGCTGTATGGGCCGGATGAGTCGCCAGGCGAGAAAACTACGCCGCAGTAGCGGAGAAGAAGTAGGAGCTGATTGGGAGAAAGGTTCGGGCGGTTGCGGCGGAATGAGCTTCGTCGGGGTCCTTCGCTGCGCTCAGGATGACAACATCGGAGAAGCGAACTTTATTGATTAGGACTCTAAGCGGCTTTGGTGGGAGCGACGAGGGCCTTGACGCGTGCATTGAGGCGGGCCTTGTAGCGGCTGGCGGCGTTCTTGTGCAGGACGCCCTTCTCAACGCTCTTGTCCAGGATGGAGACGGTCTCCGAGTAGGTGGCGGCTATGGTCTTCTTATTGCCCTCGTCGACGGCCTCGCGCAGGGCGCGCAGGGTGCTACGGAGCTTGCTCTTGTTGGCGCGGTTGCCCGCGGTCTTGGTTTCGGTCTGACGGGCGCGCTTCAGCGAGGAGACATGATTTGCCATAAACTAGGAACTCTTTTCAGGTCCGGGCGAATACTATCGACGCCGGCGAATATATATAGGATGCAGGCGGAGGCAGACACACCACGTCCCTGCACTATTTAGTCTACGGAAGGCGGGGGACGGG
>CAWERM010000082.1:0-5060 GCA_963810995.1 uncultured Acidobacteriaceae bacterium
CCGACCGCTTCCGCGTCAACGGAGTCATCGTCAACCAGCCCGGCTTCGCCCCCGCCTTCGGCTGCAAGCAGGGAGCACCCATGGTCCCCGTCAACAGTTGCCGCGTCTGGTAGCAGACAACCTATCCCATCCGGGTACCCCATTCATGCGCCTTCTTTGCGGCATGGGTGGGGGACTGCGCCTGGGTCAGCCGTCCAATCGTTGTGATAGCATCCGGGGCATGAATTCTGACGGCTCCATCACTCGCAGGGACTTTGTGAAAGCCGCCTCCCTGGCAACCACTGCCATTACCACCGGCCTCGGCCTGGAGCCGATGAGCGCAAGTGCCGCCGCTCCTGCCGCCCAACCCGCGCTGCCGAAAACCCTGATCGGTATACAGGTAGAGGTGAATTCTCTCCAGAACAATCTGGTCAAGTTCCTCGACGACGTGCAGACCCGTTCCAGCGTCAACACGCTCATGATGCACTGCGTCCCATTCGAGGCCTCATGGGCCGGTCTGGACCGCGCCGCCAACCCGCTCGGCAACTTTGCCACCGCCCATCCGCAGTTCTATCGCGACATCAAGATGCAGCCTCAAGCTCTCGGCACGGCTGATTTCAACCTTCCCGACCAGTTTCAGAAGATCCGCGAAGAAACCAATAAACGCGGCATGAAGATCATCCCGTGGATGGAGGAGGACAATCGCGCGCGCCCGGCAATCAAGGGCTTTGACGAGCTTTACGAAGTCGATCTCTACGGACGTCGGACCTCAAAACATCCCGGAGGCCCGTGCCTCAACAACCCCTACTTCCGCAACCTCCTCGTCGCACAGGTAAACGACTTCGTCCATTCCTACGATGTGGACGGTATTCAGCGTGGCACCGAGCGCCAGGGGCCTTTGGGCAACGCGCTGGGCGCATGGCATCATGGCGGAGATCCCGGGCACAGCGATCCCGGTCAAACTTCCTGCTTCTGCGAATACTGCCAGGCCAAGGCGGCCAAGCAGGGCATTGATTTTGCGCGAGTCAAAAAAGCGTATCTCGCGCTGGAGCCTTTCGTCCGCAACGGTCGCGCGGGCAAGCGTCCCACGGATGGCTACTTCGTCGAGTTCTGGCGGCTCCTTCTACGCTATCCCGAATTGCTCGTCTGGGAAGAATTCTGGTCCGACAGTATGCGCGAGACGCAGCGCCTGGTCTCCACCACGGCGAAAGCGGCCAAGCCCGGCATTCCCGTCGGCTACCACATCTGGCAGAACATCTCCTTCAGCCCCTTCTATCGCGCCGAACAGGACTATCGCACCTTCACCGAGTATGCCGATTTCCTCAAGCCTGCAACCTACGACAATCCAGCCGGTGAGCGCATGGCCTCGTTTGTCGATAGCGTCACCCAAAATATATTCGGAGACCTGAGCCATCAGCAGATGCTCGACTTTGAATACAGCGTCATGGGCCTGAAGGAAAAGTCGTATGCAGAGCTCACGGGCCGGCCCGCGCCCAGCTCCCAACCTGCTCAGCCAGCCGCCGCAGCTCCCCGCGCGGCGAATCCGCCGTTCTCCAGCGACTATGTCTACGAGGAGACAAAACGCGCCGTGGATGGCGTCGCCGGCACCAGCACCCGCATCACGCCCGGCCTCGGCATCAATATTCAGGAGCACAACAGCACGCCTGAAAGCGTCCGCGACTGCGTGGAAGCCATCTTCCGTGCAGGCGGCAGCGGCCTGGTCCTGTCCACCGCCTACGCGGCCATGGGGCCGGATAACCTCAATGCCGTCGGAGCCACCCTACGCGAACTCAAATTAGTCTGATCGTCGTTTTTGGGTGTCCCACATCTCGCTTCTGAGATGTGGAATTGCTACCACCCACCCCATAGAAACCACCAAACCGGAAGGGCCCACGTTCACGTGGGCCATAAAAGCCGCGTCCGCAGGACGCTTCCGCTCTGCCGAAGGCCGGAGTAAAGGCGCAGCCGGAACGACCGATTTGCGTTCCTCCGCACCGTCCACTTATCCGCCCCGTAATTCCTGTCAAGATAAATCTCTCAAATAACTCATTCTAAACATGATAATCTACAAAACTCCGGCCCCAGACCTGTTACCATTGAATAGGGGGAATTTATGGACTGCTTAACTGAGCGCGGCGAAGTTACTCAGTCCGTCCATAACTATCTGATTCCAGATATTTTACAAATTATAGCTTTTGAAATCAAGACTTTATCGGACATGTACAGACCAAGTCCAGACTTAACATATGTGTTCTGAAGACTTTAGGACTTTTTTGGGGGGGGTACACCCCCCAGCCTCACGGCTTCATCGGAGACACAGTTTGCCAGCCAAATCCCGTGCTCTCGGCTTTGCGGCATGCGCCCTCGCCAGCTCCCTCTGGGGTTGCGGCTTCTTCTTCGGCAAGATCGCCCTCGTCCAGATGAACGTCGGCGCCATGGTGCTCTACCGATTCCTCTTCGCCACCCTCGCGCTCACGCCCCTGCTTCTGCTCCACCGTCCGCGCTTCAGCCGTGCAGACTGGGGCCTCCTTCTGCTCGCCTCTTTCATGGGAATCCCACTCCAGTTCCTCATCCAGTTCTCCGGCCTCGCCCTCACCACCGTCTCCCACGCCTCGCTGATGGTGGGCACCATGCCCGTCATTCTCGCCATCGGAGCAACCCTATTCGCACACGAGCGCATGGACCGCATCGGCTGGTTCGCGCTCGTCCTCTCCACCCTCGGGGCCACCCTCATCGCCGGCAGCGCCAGCGAGAGTTCCGCGCGTCACGCCAACGCAGCAACCGGCCCCACACTCGCCGGAGACCTGCTGGTCGTCCTCTCCCTGGTCATCGCCCTCGCCTGGATACTGCTCAACAAGCGCCTAATGCAGCGTCACAGTCCCATCACCGTCACCGCCTACGGCATCGCCTGCGGCACGGTCATGCTTCTCGTCTGTGTCCCGGTCCTCTATTCCCAGCCCTTTGGTCCGCCACACCTCTCGGCCATCGCGCTCAAGGTATGGCTCGCTCTCGCCGCCAGCGGTCTGCTCTGCACCGCCTCCACCACCCTGCTGTGGAACTGGGGACTCACCCAGGTTCCCGCATCGCAGGCCGGCGTTCTGCTCAACATGGAACCCCTCATCGGCTCCCTGCTCGGAGTCTTCCTTCTGCGCGAGGGCCTCGGCCCCAGCGCCCGCACTGGCGGCGCGCTCATCCTCGCCGCCGCGCTCATCATCACCACCGGCTCCCGCACCCGAAGCCGCGAACAGATGCCCCTCACATGACGGTGCAAACTCCAGTTTCGTGGTTCAAGCTGTCTTGTTCTCGGAACAGGGCCAGAACCCTGCGCACTCTCGCTTTGCACCTCGAACCTCGAACTGTCTTTCGGATGCGATTGAAATCAATACCCACTAGGAGTACGCTGCCAAGCAAAGGAACTCCCATGCGAATCGGCCCCTTTACTTTCCTCCTCGCACTCTCCTTTGCCTCAGCCCTTCTTTCGCAATCCACCTTAGCGCAAACTACGAAGCTCCCAGCGCGCAAGCCCGCCGCGCCCGCCGCAACTGCGACTCCCGCCAAACCCACCGACGCAGCCGCAGCCGCAGCCAACTCTACTTCTACCGCGCCAGCCGCATGTAGCTGCCCCACCCCCGCAGTGCAGGTACCGCGCCGTCTGCCGCCCTACTCGGCCAAGCAGATGACCACAAACGTGCAAACTCTGGCCAACGGCACCACCATCACCACCGTCAACGAGTCGCAGGTATGGCGCGATGCCGACGGCCGCATGCGAACCGAAAGCTTGAACACACTGACCGGTGGATCCCAGTATCGCGGTATCAGCATCTACGACCCGATCGCGCGTGTACGCATGAGCTGGACGGTTGGCATGCCCAACGTCCCCAATGTCGTGAACCTCTATCACATGCCCGTGCCGCAGCTTGTCCCTCAACCCGTTCAACCCGCGCCAATCAACCCCCAGCCAATCCGGCAGCCCTATTACCCTTACATCAACGAGTCACTGCCTCCCCAAACCATCGAAGGTCTCTACGCTACCGGCAGCCGCTATACCAATACCATCCCCGCCGGTTATGTCGGCAACGACCACGACCTGACAACAACCAGAGAGACGTGGACCGCGCCGTCGCTCGGCATTCAGCTTCGCTCCATCAGCGATGACCCGCGCACCGGCAAGTCGACCACCGAGGTCACCGACATCCAGCAGACCGACCCCGATCCCTCCCTCTTCAAGGCACCCGAGGGATATCAGGTCAAGGACACAACTCCCGCGCCTGCTTCCACCGCCGCGCCCGCCGCCTGTAACTGCTCAGTGCCCGTGGTGCAGCATTATCGTTTCTACATCGCCAAGCAACAAATGACGCATGTTCAGACCCTGGCAGATGGCACCACCATCACTGCTGTCACCCCGATGCAGGAATGGCGAGACGACGTTGGACGCGAGCGCTCGGAGAGCATTCGTACTCTACCCGATGGGACCCAGTATCGCGATGACAGTGTTTACGACCCCGTCCAACAAGTACGCATGTCGTGGTCGGTCGGCAAACCCAACACACCCGACATCGTGACGGTTCATCCCTTTCCGCAGCCTGTTACGCAACCCGCGACCCAAGCACCGGTCAATCCTCAGCCAGACAGGCAATACTTCCCGCAAAGCACGGAATCGTTACAGCCGCAGACGATTGCTGGCCTCTACGCTACCGGCACTCGCACTACTCGCACCACCCCCGCCGGCTCCCAGGGCAACGACCAGGACATCGTTACCGTCGATGAAACATGGACCTCGCCAGACACGGGCATCCAGCTCCGTTATACCTCCATCAATCCGCGCGGGGGCAAGTCGACCACCGAGTTCACCGACATCCAGTTTGTTGATCCCGATCCCGCCGTCTTCAAGGCCCCCGACGGATACCAGGTACAGGAGGGAAATCCCAGATAGCGTTGTCACTCTAGCTGTCAATGCGCAGTGTGATTCTGCCCAGAGCATGGTGAAGGCGAAACAGTTCCGAATTTCGTAGGGATGAGCGATTCCTTACTTGCGCATGACATCCAGATATGTCTCCGCGATCTCATCCGCAAACTTCTGG
>CAWERM010000083.1:0-10427 GCA_963810995.1 uncultured Acidobacteriaceae bacterium
GATCGTTGCCATAGTTGTATAGACTTTATTTTACTATCATTTGATAGCACACGACGCAGAAAAGAATAGATTGCACGAATCCTGTTGCAGCTGCTCAAAACAGCCTTGTACTCTTCCCGTCCAGCCCTTCCTGCGGCAGCATGTTGAATCAAAATCGGTTAGAGGAAGATGGAGGGGAGTGGCTCGGATTGATGCGCTAGCAGTACCCGGTTACCCAGAAGCTTCCCGCGTTCCCGAATTGCCTCTTCAGCCGAGAGCAGCGCGAGTTCGGGGACGTTGTTGGTCTCCGAGAGATGACCCAAAACAATGTACTCTGCGTTGCCGTCGTAATCCGCGCCAGGAACTCCGCCGTCGCGTCGTTGGAGAGATGACCCACCCGCGAAAGTACACGTTGCTTCACAGCCCACGGGTAAGGGCCGTCCTTCAGCATCTCCAGATCGTGGTTGGATTCCAGCAATAGCACATCGATCCGCTGTAGCGCGGACCGGACGTTGGGTGGCATGTAGCCCAAATCGGTGGCAATGGCCATTCGGATCGATTCCGTGGCCGACTCGAAGACAAATCCGCATGGGTCGGCTGCGTCGTGCGGAGTGGTGAAGGGTGCAATCGTCAGGTCGCCGATGCGGAAGCTCGTCCCCGGCTGGAAATACTCCACTACAGGAAGACTGGCTGGATCGCGTTTAGTTGCGGTTTCTGGCGCGTCATCTTCATCTTCGGCGATTGCGGCTGCTATCTGGATGCCGCCGGACTGCTCTTCTAGGTCACGCTGCGCCGCTTCCAGCGCGGCCCGTGCCTCCTTCTCCTTCCGCACATGCTCCAGCCACTGCGCGTAGCTCATAGTGGTTCGCGGAGTCATCTGCCGCACCCAGGCGCGGTGCGTCGGCTCACTGAAGTACACCGGAATGCGCAAACGGCGCGCCAGCACCGAAAGCCCCGCCACATGGTCCACATGTTCGTGCGTAATCAGGATGGCGTCCAGTGCGCAGGGGTCTTCGTTCGCCATCTTCATGCGCCGCAGCAGCTCGCGGCAACTCAGCCCGGCATCCACCAGCACACGTGTCTGCGCGCTGGCAATCACCGTCGAGTTGCCCTTCGATCCGGAAGCGAGAACCGTCATGCGCATTCGCTTAAGATACGCCGCTCCAGTGTGGATTAGCGCGCCGTATTGCTCTGACGCGTGCCTTTATGGATGCAGATCGTGGGCAATTCAAACCGCAATCAACGCCGAGCCCGCAGCATATAGATCCGGTAGCTGGCGGGTGTCTCTTCGCGACTCCACCAGCGCGCCGTCCGGCTCGGCCACCACTCAGTCTGTAGCGTGTAGTGGTCGGCCAGGAAGCTCTGGAAGGCAGGCCAGCGGTCCAGCTTGCGATACTCTCCCGGCCCATCCACATACAGTGCGCTCGTCATCACCAGCACCTCTGGAGGAGATGCCTTCATCGCCAAATAGAATCGCTCCCGCGTCTTCTGCACAAAGGGAACGTCGTCCGCGCCAAAAAGCGGGAAGTCCACCAGCAAGCCGTTTGCCGGTTCCAGCCTCATGCGGTAGAGCACGTTCCCGCAGCCGGAGATGGAGTCGATGCACTGGATGTGGCCTGAAAGCCGTTGCCCGCCCAGCTCATCGAGGTTCTGCTCCAGCGAGCTGATGAAGTCCGTCTCCCACCAGCGATAGCGGTGAATCAGCACGGCAGACTGCGGTGCCAGAAAGAACCCGCCAAAGACCAGCGCCGCCAGAGCAAGCCCTTGCGCGGCCTTGATGCGTCGGACATGCGCCGAAGTGCGCCAAAGGTCGGAGAGCTGCGTCCGCGAAGCGCGGACAAAGTCCTCGGCCATCAGCGGCAGCAGGAAGATGAGCAGCGTGTACCGGTAGTATGGGAAGCCTCTGGCCTGCACCAGGTAGGATACGAGCCCGAAGACCGCGCCGCACAGTAGCGCGGTCCGCTCCCAGTCCATCCTCTGCCAGCTCAGCGCCAGCACAGCCAGCCACAGCAACACCAGCGGTAGCAGCGGAGAGATGCTATGTAGCAGCAGAAAGCTGAACGAGCGATGTCCCAGCCAGGAGTAGTACAGCACGAGTCCGTGTAGATTGGCGAAGAACGCCGCGAGCGCTCTCTCCCGTATCAGAAAAATAAGCGCTACTCCCGGCGCAACCAGATAGCCCAGAACTGCCGTCACAGCATGTCGCAGCCAACGCCGTCGCGATATTTCGCCTTGCCGTTCGCGCCTCCGCAGAACATAGCCGGCTAGTATCAGTTGTGCCACGGTCAGAGGCAGTGCAGTCGGTTTAATGGTCAACGCAACGCCGGAGAAGAGACCAAACACCGTCATCGCCCACGGCCAGTCTCTGCGGATTGCGACAAACAGGAACGCCGTCGCCACAATTAGGCAGACGGCCATCGTCAGGTCGCGCTGCCCACCCTCCGACAGGCCGTCGCGTCCATGGATCAGCACAAATAGGCTCGTCGCAAAAAGGCCCGCCAGCCACCCATCTTCCGATCCCCCCTTACGCGATGGCGTCGCACAGAATGTGGCACCCACGCATCGCGTGATCGCGAAAAATGACGCGCCCGCTGCGACCATCAGCGTGAAGTCGAAAAGCCGCCACCCCAGGTCGCCCATACCGAACAGGTGCATCGCGGCCAACTCGATCAGATACGAACCGGGCATGTTCATATCGCCGATCTCGCGGTAGGGAGACCAGCCGCGCTGGATCAGCCAGCCGATGTAGTGGATCAGAGAGGCGTCGCCTACCAGAGGCCAGTGCCAGCTCCACACAAAGTACAGCAGCGCGCAGACGCTAAGGCTGGCGGTAAGCAAGATACGAAATAGCCGGGCACTCCCGTTGCGCACTGGTCTCTCCTTTCGTGGTTGAGTCTAACGGACGCATCTCCAGTTGTATGCGATCACAGTCCGTTACAGGTTGATGGTAGGCGCAGAGTGAATTGTTCTGCGCCCTCTAGGTGCAGGCCAGCAGCAGCACCGTGATGTTGTCATGGCCGCCGTTTGCGTTGGCGGCGTCAATCAGTGCCCGGCAGGCGTTTTCGAGCGCGGCCTGTAGAACGAGTCCACTCGCAGCAGAGTCGCGGTGGGCGGCGGCAAGCGCTGCTGGGTTGGCGCTGTGGGTCAGGATCCGCGTAATGGCTGCTTCTTCCAACTCGCGACTGAGGCCGTCGGAGGCAAGCAGGTACAGGTCGCCGGACTGTGGGTCGTAGGAGGCGATCTCCGGCTCCACCGTGGCCTGCGTACCGATGGCGCGTGTGATGATGTTGCGCATCGGCGACGCCATCGCCTGCACCCGGTTCAGCACCCCGGCGCGTACCTGTTCCTCCACTAGCGAGTGGTCCCGCGTCAGAAGTTGCAGCTTGCCCGAACGCAAGCGATAGCACCGGCTGTCGCCCACATGGGCGATCCATACTGTCGGGCCTGCTGGCGCTTCTTCCCACAGCAGCGCGACCAGTGTAGTGCCCATGCCGTATAGGCTGGGCGACTTGCGCGAGTAACGGAAGACGGTCTGGTTAGCCACTTGCATCGCTTCCGCAAGTCGCACGCTCGCTTGTGTCGCCGCATTGGGTGACGGACAAGCCCTCTGGGCAAGGCTCTCCAGAAAAGCCTCGGTAGCTAGGTGGCTGGCAACTTCGCCTCCCGCAGCGCCTCCCATGCCGTCGCACACTACGAAGGCCCCCTGTTTGGGCAGCGCTGCGCAGGCATCCTGGTTGGAGCGGCGCACTCGACCGCGATGCGAGAGCATGGCGAAGGCGCGTGCAGGCGCACCGCTCACATCATTCGCCGTCGCTGCCATCTCGGATCGCCGCTTGGGAGGCTTCATCGCCGCAGCATCTCTCATTTCGCCACCCCAACCTCCGCAATATGGCCCCGTGAAAACCATACTCCTTGCCGCCATGCAGTCCAATGGTCTTAGTTGAAGGGTGTCTTCAGTTTGTAAAGCTCCATTCAGATACTCTGGAGTGGCAGCCACGGGAGGCACATTGAACCGCATCCTACAGGGCGACAATCTCAAAGCTCTGCGTCGCATGGAATCGGCATCGGTGGCGCTGATCTATATCGATCCGCCCTTCAATACTGGGCGGCGTCAGACGCGCCTTCACATGAAGACCGTGCGCGACCAGGATGGAGACCGCGTCGGCTTCGGCGGGTACCGTTATCGCACGGAGTTGGTCAAGCCAAAGACGGCAGGCACTGAAGGGAAACAAGCAGGTTATGCCGACCGTTTCGACGACTTTGTCGGCTTTCTGCGCCCGCGCCTCCTGGAGGCTTACCGCGTGCTCACCCCCTCCGGAAGCCTCTTTTTCCATATCGACTACCGCGAAGCGCACTACTGCAAGGTGATGCTAGACGAGATCTTTGGCCGCGAGTGCTTTCAGAACGAGATTATTTGGGCCTACGACTACGGAGCTCGCGCCACTAAACGATGGCCTGCCAAACATGACAACATCCTCTGGTACACGCGCGATCCTCAGTGCTACACCTTCAACATGGAGGAGAGCGATCGAATCCCCTACATGGCGCCCGGTTTAGTGGGGCCTGAGAAGGCCGCGCGCGGCAAGACGCCCACCGATGTCTGGTGGCACACCATCGTCTCGCCCACCGGCAAGGAAAAGACCGGCTACGCCACTCAGAAGCCGCTGGGAATCCTGGAGCGGATCGTGCGCGTTCACTCCAATCCCGGCGATCTTGTGCTGGACTTCTTCGCCGGCAGCGGGACCACCGGCGAGGCCGCGGCAAAGCATAGCCGCGCCTTCTGCATGGTCGACCAGAGCGCCGAAGCCATCGCCGTAATGGAAAAACGATTGCAATTGAAGGCCGAAAGATTATGATTCCGCCATCGCTATTTTTAGGAGAGAACGGTGGCGAGGGCCCAGTTGTTGAAAGCAGTTAGATCTATAGCTTGGTTTGTACTGGTTGCATCTCTGACCACTGGTGCTGTCCTTCACGCGCAAGCCCAGTCTCCGGCAACGCCGCCGCTGAAGAAGACCTGTACGGTGAACACCAGCGCACCGAATCCAGCAGAGACGGCCCTGAACAAAGGGGATTACAAACGTGCGGAAGACCTTTTCCGTGCCTTGCTGGCCAAAAATTCAGACAATGACTCGGCCCATGAAGGGCTGATTCGCGCGCAGATTGAGCAGAACAAGGTGGACGACGCGGCCAAGGACGCTGAAGCGTGGATAGCGGCAACTCCGGCGAATTCGATGGCGTTGACGGCGCTGGGCGATGTGCGCTTGCGCCAGGGCGATCTGCGCGGGGCATATACCCAGTTCCAACACGCGCTGACGACAGACCTGTGCAATGCGCGCGCCTACTTTGGGGCTGCTGAGATTGATGGACTTGCAGGCTACCAGGCCACAAGTAAGCGGTTAATAGATCAGGCGTACACGCTGCATCCCACCGATGACGATATCAATTCAGCATGGATTGCAGCACTGCCACGCGCGGAGCGACTGGCTAAGTGGACCGATTACGCCGAACACAGTGACCAGATCAGCGAGGAAAACAGGGCGAAACTGAAGACGCGGCTACAGAAGGAGTCTCTCTACCAGCCGTCGGATTGCCGCATGTCTCCGACCTCACAACGCGAAGCAACGGTCCCGATGGCGGCTCTGATGGATGGGGCGACGCGCTCCGTGGGGTGGGGATTGGACGTGAAGTTCAACGACAAGCGGCGGCGACTGCGGATCGATACAGGTGCCAGCGGCATCACCATATCGCGCGCTGCAGCGATGTTTCTTGGCATCCAGCGCGAGGATCAGACGATGGTGGGAGGTATCGGCGACAAGGAAGGCGTGAAGACCTCGATCACCCACGTCGCCAGCGTCAAGATCGGCGGCATCGAGTTCACCAACTGTAGGGTCGAGATTCTGGAGAAGTGGAGCGTGCTGGAATCCGACGGGCTGATTGGTGGCGATGTCTTCGCCGGTTCACTGCTGACCCTGGATTTCCCTAAGCACGAGCTGCGCGTGGCTCCGCTGCCCGATCGTCCTGGAGAAAAGAAGATCGACCCGACAAAGCAGGACGCTGCCGGGGACGACGAGCCAGAGGCGCACGATCCGTATATTGCTCCGGGAATGGAGAAGTGGCAGCGCATCTATCGCAGTGGTCACGACCTTCTGATGCCTACGGGAATAGTCGAGACCAAGCGGGTAACTGACCTTGACGCGTGGAAGAGCAAACTCTTCATACTGGATACTGGATCGGATTCGATGGTGATTTCACCGTCCGCGGCGAGGGAGGTAACCAAGGTGTCGCACGATAGCCAGGAGAACTTTAAGCGGCCTCCAGGGCGAGGTGAACACGGTCTACGAAGTGGGTAAGTTCACCCTGGTGTTTGCTGGTCTGCGCCTGGACTCACCGAGTACGTTATCGATCGATACGACCAAGTTTTCGCACGACGATGGGGTCGAAATTTCTGGCTTTATCGGAGCACCGGCACTCTTCCAGGTGGTGATGCACATCGACTATCGCGACAATCTCGTCTGGTGCGAATACACCCCCAAGAAATGATCCTGCTGCGCTACCGCTTGCCGGTTACACTCCGGTCCAACCCCATGATGGCATTGGCCAGTGCAGTTGAGCCGTTCTGGAATGGGTCGGCCGCGTTCAGTAGTTCTTCGGCCTTCTCATACTCTCCGCCATTGATCAGCTTGGCGATGCCCTGCATCTGGCCATGAAACGCCGTGTGCCGGTCCAATGCAGCCAGATACTCCGGCCTGCCGCGCAGATGCAGCGTGTGTTCGCTCAGTAGCCATTTGCGGATCGAACACTCCTCGGGATGCTGGATTGCGCGGGTGGCGCGTTCGCTCAGAGGCTCGTGCATTCGCGCCGCCAGCAGCAGGGCGATCTTCCATCGCACATGGCTGGCAATCGCGTCGGGCGCGTTTTCGATCGTCTTTGCGATATAACTCTCGGCGGGCATTCTGCGACCTTACTTCAGTTATCGGAGGGTGGTCGCAAAGTGTGAGTCGTGATGAGGAAATCCTCACCCCAGCGGTGCGCATTCGCCAAGGGGCGGCATTCGATCTCCACTCGGCAAGGGCGCATCTCTACTTGCAGATACGCCGCACATTGCCCTAAATGCGGAATCGGCTTCCCTAATTGGGAAAAGTCGGTTACTCTTCCGCTACTCGGTAGGTTACGCGATGCGTGCGGCCAACAGGCCGCTCGCCAAGCGCCTGGGGCTTGTTCTTAGGAACAGCTTTCAA
The DNA here is from genome assembly GCA_963810995.1 of uncultured Acidobacteriaceae bacterium. GTDB lineage: Bacteria > Acidobacteriota > Terriglobia > Terriglobales > Acidobacteriaceae > Edaphobacter. The sequence continues at coordinate 7,218 of CAWERM010000083.1, forward strand.
TAGGGTTGCGTGGACTTACCTCGTGCTGTCGTCTTCTTTTCCTCCGGAAATGATTCCCCGGAACTCAGAGCTTAAAGGAGGATGATATGGGGTCTCGACGCGCCTGGCTGGTGCGGTTCGCGGCTCTGCCCCCAGCGTTGGCTCGGTGGGTAGAGAAGTCAATCCATCGCCAGATGCAGTTGCGCCATCCGCTGTGCTGGCTGGGCTCTTGTTGTGTGGCCTTCTCCCTTGCGCTGGCTGGCTTAGGGTCGGGACTGCACGCGGTCGCGCAGAGTGCGACGGATGGCGCGATTGGCGGGCAGGTGGTCAGCGCTACCGGCTCGCCGGTGGCGGGGGCCTTGGTGGTGGTACGCCATCTGGATACAGGGCTGGTCATGCGCACGCGCTCAGGAACCAAGGGCGAGTTCCTCCTGGTGCGGCTGCCCGTCGGCGAGTACCAGCTATCGGTGCAAGAGATGGGCATCGAGCTGACGCTTCCTGGCTCGGTTGTGGTGGAACTGGGCGAGGTTACGGAGGTCCAGGCTCGTATGCAATCGGGTGGGATTGGCTCGTCGGCCCTACCCAATGCTCCGGGAAGTGCGGGAACAGATGTGGCTGATGCCGATCTTGCCGTTCTGCCTGTGAATGGAGGCGAGTGGCAATCATTGACGCTGACCGTCGCTGGAGCGAATGCTGCTGCGGCAGCGGACGGCAACGCCGCGGACGTGAGCTTTCGCGCGGTCTCGGTGTCTGAGAATAGCTCACGAATGGATGGCGCCAACAGCGATCAGAACTTCTCCGGGGCAGCGGCGGCCACTGGCGTTGACGAAGAGGTCGAGACAGGCTCGGACGAGCTCGACGACCATGCTTCGGGAGTGGGCAGCGGCTCGGGTTCGGTAGCGGACGGCGGTCAGCGCGCGGGCGCGGCTTACGTCTTCTCCCAGGCGTCAGTGCGAGAGTTCCGCGTGCTGGGGCAGGCCAGTGCAGCCGCCTATGGCTCCGCGCTCTACGGGCACGGCGTTGGCGGGGTGGTCACCACGGTCTCGCGCTCGGGCGGCACGCACTTGCATGGCATGGCGTTCTACACCCTGCGCCAGAGCGCCTGGGCGGCGGCCAATCCGTTCTCCGTGCAGTCGAACTATGCCGATGGCGTGGTCACTAGCTCGGTGGTGAAACCGCCGGATCAGCGACAGCAGTTCGGCGGAAGTATCGGCGGACCTGTTCCCGGATTTCGCTCCAGTTCCAACGATGGCAGTTGGACGCGCAGCAATGCGGACCAAGGGCAGCGGCTCTTCTACTTTTATGCCTTCGACCGGCAGCATCGGAACTTTCCCGCAGTCTCTTCGCCAGGCTACGCCGGTTTTTATACGTTGACAGCGAATCAGAGTGCGCTTCTGGCGAATCGTGGAGTGACACCGGCCCAGACCAATACTGCTCTGAATTATCTCCACAGTCTGACCGGAACGGTGGCCCGCCTTGCGGACCAAACGGTGAACTTTGGGCGCGTGGACTGGCAGCGCGGAAGCGACACCCGTGTCGTTATTGAGTACAACCGGGCTCGCTGGAGCTCACCCGCTGGAGCCCGAACGGAAGCCGTGGTGGACCGCGCCGTGGCCAGTCTCGGGTCGAGCTACGGCAAAGTGGACGCAGGCGTCGCGCGCTGGGTGCAGTTCGTCAACCCTGGCCTCAGCAACGAGCTGCGTGAGCAGTATGGCCGCCAGTTGCAGTACGAGTCGCCGCAGACGCCGCTGGCGCAGGAGCCTAACATTGGGCCGGGCGGATTGCCGCCGGAGGTCTCTATCGGCCCGCAGGGGCTGGTCTTCGGAACGCCCTCGTCCCTGGGCCAAAAGGCCTATCCGGACGAGCGGCGCTTCGAGGTTGCGGATCGCATGGGATGGCTGCGAGGACGGAACTTTTTGCAGTTTGGCGGGGACTTCAGCGCACTGCGCGACTACACCGATTCGTTGACCGACGCCGAGGGTGCCTTCAGCTACGACAGCAGCACAATCTCAGACACTGGCGCTCGCGTCGAGTTAGGTGGGCTAGCGGACTGGATCACCGACTATACATTCAACGTGAACGCCTATCCCAACGGCGGCTGTCCGCAGATCGACCCGCCCAACAGTGCACCGCATTACTTCTGCTTCCGCTCCTACGCGCAGAGCTTCGGCCAGCAGAGTCTTACCTTCCTTACCCAGGATTGGGCGGGCTTCTTTCAGGACGACTGGCGTGCCACCCAGCGGCTCACTATCCACGCTGGCTTGCGCTACGAGTACCAGTTCCTGCCGCTTCCGCAGCAGCCCAACGCGGCGCTGGATGTGCTCTTCGGCGCGGTGGGGGCCACCAGCGTCTTTCCCGAGGACCGCAACAACTTCGGGCCGCGGCTGGGCCTGGCCTGGCAACCCTTCGGTGTGGGACGCGGCGTGCTGCGCGTGGGCTATGGCGTTTACTACGGTAAGTTGCCCGGCGCGACCATTCGTGCGGCTCTGCTGGATACAGCTCTACCCGCCTCGACGACGCGAATTCGCATTCTGCCCACCACCGAGACGCCGTGTCCTCAATCCACGACGGTCGGCTTCGGCTACCCCTGTTCCTATCTCACGCCGCCCACGGGCGTAGTTGCGGCGACAACTTCGGCGGTCGTATTCGACCGGCGCTTTCGTCTCCCGATGGTCCAGCAGGGAACGCTCTCCATCGAGCACGGACTGGGCGCGGGGGTGCTGGGCAGCGCGGGCTATGTGCTCAACCTCGACCACCAACTTCCCAACTCCGTGGACATCAACATCGCTCCATCCACCGGTGTTCAGGAGTTCCAGATCCAGGGAGGGGCCGGCGCCCTCGGCGTGCAGAACGGTGAGACGTTCGCCATTCCCGCGTACTCGGAGCGCATCAGTCCCCGCTTTGGTCCGGTAACGGACCTCGTCTCCAACGCCAATGCCAGCTACCACGGTCTGACGCTGGAGGCACGGCGTGGGTTTGGTGCGGTCCAATCCGGCTACGCGGGCGCTGGGCGCGGGTTGGAGTTCCGCCTGTCCTGGACCTGGTCGAAGGCAATCGACTTTGGACAGAGCGCTGCTGCGGTGCCGCGCACCAATGGGCAGTTAGACCCCTTCACCGTGCGCTACGACAAAGGGCTATCTGCGCTCAACTTTCCCCATCGCGTGGTGGCAACAGCACTCTGGTCACCCCACATGGGCAGCACGCTTGCGCGCTTCGGCGACTCGGGCCGCG
>CAWERM010000084.1:0-13941 GCA_963810995.1 uncultured Acidobacteriaceae bacterium
GCTACGGGCCATGCGACGCGGAAGACTGAGTCCTGGCCGCCGAGTTGTTCCCACAGTTCCGCAGCGAGAAACGGGGCGAAGGGCGCAAGTAGAAGCGTGAGTGTGCGGAAAACGTCGGCAATGACCGCACCCGAAATTTTGCCTTCATCCATCAACTGCTCAGCCGCGGCAATTTCATTGACCAGAATCATGATGGCAGCGATGCAGGTATTGAAGTGCCAGCGACCGCTGAAGTCTTCCGTAATCTTTGAAATGGTCTGGTGCAATGTACGCAAGAGTTTTGCCTCCGCCGCACTCTGAGTGGCTTGCACGGTTGTCTCGCTCACTCGCTGACTCGCCGACTCGCTGTACTTTGTGGCGAGCCGGTATACGCGAGCCAGGAAGCGGCTAATGCCCGCGACGCCGTCCTCCTGCCAGTCCAGATCGCGGTCCGGCGGTGCAGCGAAGAGGGCGTACACGCGGGTTGCGTCCGCGCCGTATCGTTCGATCATCAGGTCGGGCGAGACGACGTTGCCCTTGGACTTCGACATCTTGGCGCCGTCCTTGATCACCATGCCCTGGGTAAAGAGGCGCGCGGCGGGCTCGTCGTTCTTAATCATGCCGAGGTCGCGCATCACTCGTGTCCAGAAGCGCGAATAGATCAGATGAAGGATGGCATGTTCCACTCCGCCGATGTATTGGTCGATGGGAAACCAGTAGTTTGCCTTCGCCGAGTCGAAGGGGGCGGACGAATTCTTTGCGTCGGTGTAGCGATAGAAGTACCAGCTTGAATCGACGAAGGTGTCCATTGTGTCGGTCTCGCGGCGGGCAGGGCCACCGCAGACCGGACATGTTGTGTTGACGAAATCGGCGACGCGGCCCAGCGGCGAGCCTCCTTGCTGGGTGATCTCCACCTGCGGGGGAAGCAGCACCGGCAGTGCGCTTTCGGGCAGCGGGACCACGCCGCCCGGTTCAATCCCAGCATGGCCTTTGGTGCAGTAGACCATGGGGATGGGCGTTCCCCAGTAGCGCTGACGGCTGACGCCCCAGTCTTTCAGACGATACGTAACGGTTGCGGTGCCAAATCCATTGGTCTTGGCGAATGTTGCCATGTTTTGCTGCGCCTCGGCGCAGGATTGGCCCGTCCATTGACCGGAATCGGCCAGCGATGAGTCGTCTTCGGCGATATAGGGAAGCTGCTGTGAAGCTTCTGTAACTTCATTAGGCACAATGACGCGACGCACGGGAAGGCCATATTTATTGGCGAATTCGAAGTCGCGCTCATCGTGGGCGGGAACGCTCATGATGGCGCCGGTGCCGTAGTCGGCCAGAATATAATTTGCAACCCATATCGGCACAAGTTCGCCGTTGAAGGGATTCCTGGCGAATTTTCCTGTGTCGACGCCGTGTTTTTCGATCGTGCCGAGGTCGCCTGCCTCGCGCGCGGCCTTCTGCTGCGCCAGCATCTCGTCGATCTGCGCGGAGAGTACTGGATTACCGGCGGCAAATTTTTCGCGACCGGATGCTCCGGCGCAAGCTGCACGCTGGTGGCCCCGAAGATGGTGTCAATGCGCGTGGTGAAGACGGTGATTTTTTCAGCCGAATCTCCGACGGCGAAGTCGATGAGCGCGCCTTCGCTGCGGCCGATCCAGTTGCGCTGCATGGTGCGGACCTTCTCCGGCCAGCCGTCCATGGTGTCGAGGCCGTTAAGCAACTCGTCGGCGTATTTTGTAATACGCAGGAACCACTGAGTGAGGTCGCGCTGCTCAACGATGGTCTCTTCGTGGCGCCAGCAGCGGCCATCGATGACCTGCTCGTTGGCCAGTACGGTCTGGCACTGGGGACACCAGTTGACCTTGCTCTTCTTGCGGTACGCCAAGCCGCGCTCGTACATTTTGAGAAAGAACCACTGGTTCCAACGGTAGTACTCGGGCAGGCAGGTGGTGACTTCCGTCGACCAGTCGTAGCTGAGGCCCATTCGCCGCATCTGCTGACGCATGGCCCCGATGTTGGCTAGCGTCCATTCCGCGGGCGGCGTGTTGTTCTTGAGCGCGGCGTTCTCCGCGGGTAGGCCGAAGGCATCCCAGCCCATGGGGTGAAGCACGTTGTAGCCGCGCATCCACATGAAACGGGCGAGTGCGTCGCCAATGGCGTAGTTGCGCACATGGCCCATGTGCAATTGGCCGCTGGGATAGGGCAACATCTCCAGGCAATAGAACTTGGGCCTGGCGGAATCGTGGCCATCTGCCGCATAGAGCAAGGGATCGGCGTCCCAGCGCGCCTGCCATTTGGGTTCAATCTGCGCTGGGTTGTAGCGCTGCTGCTCACTCGTGCTCTGTGCCGACTCTTCCATATCCATGATTGTAAAGAAGTCGGCAACGACCGTTGCATTGGCTGCGATTCAACCTGCGCAATCGGAAAGGCTACTTTGCCGATACGAAGCCATAGTTTACTCTTTGGTTAATCCCCCCACCCCCCATACCCCTAAGTTGGGTATTTGCTTGTAAGCGAATGATTCCGGTGCGGTTACGGGTAATATTCACAACAAAGGCAATGACGTAAGTGACATGGAATCATGCGGTTAGACGGTGTATCCGCTCTATAATATTCATAACATACGAGTTACGGGTGAACACTGCCGATTATGCTGGGTTTCTCCGTCATGATGCTCATTCTGTTACGGTTACGCATGGTCAAGGATCGGCATGACCATTCTGCATTGGTGACAGAGATTGGGAAAATGCCCTACAGCCCCACCCTACCAAGCTGTCAGCGACTGGCTTCGTGAATTCGATCTATAAGTTAATTCTTACTCTGTTGGGCATAACTAGTATGCCAAGTATTTTCGACTATTTTTGGTGTCTAACATGTTAGATTTGTTGGATTTGAATAATTGGAGAATGATTGAGACCCTTGACAGACTCGGTTCTAATCCCACATCTCAAAAGCGAGATATGGGACACCCAAAGACAACGGTGGAGATTCTGACTGCGCCAGAATGACGAATACAAACAGAGGCGAAGTGCTGAGCAGCGGTCACGGGAGACTGAGAGGGCTGCGCGGGAAAGCCGCAGGCGTTGTGGCCGGATAGTTCGGCATGGATGGACATTGGCTTGGATCCTGCTTGGTCTGTGTGGCATTATCCTGGCATTCTTTAAGTCGAAGGGAGTTGAGCGCGTCGGCGATCGGTGTGCGGTAGGTGAGGGCAACACAGTCGCGTATCCAATATCCGTAGTTCGGGCTAGACGTGAGCGGAAGCTTGTCAATGAGCTGGATGCCACTGGCTTCGAGAGCGTCGCGTGTGACCACGAAATTTTGACCGGAGTAGGTTTCACTGGGGCCCATAGGATGGTCTGGAATATGGACATGATCGACGGATACCCAGAGCACTACTCCGAGTTCTGGCACCCGATCAATTTCCAAGATATTAAGAGTTGAACCCACATCCTGCAGGCGGGTTTTATAGCTCCAGTGTTGGCCGGGAGCGAAGAGCGGATCCTGGATGTGCCGAGTCACATTGCTGCATGAATAGGGAACAGCGGGCGAAGAAGAGACGCGTGCGGGTGAAGGAGTGGGGGCGTGTGTGGTGCTCTGATCTATGACCGTATAGCTCGCGGGAACCTGAAACATGGACGGGTCCGGCTCTCCCAGGGTGAAGTTCTCCAGTTCCATCTCTGTGTGTCCCCGCTCCGGGTCGTCGGTCAGACCTGCCATCTCAACCCCAAGTGTGGTTGAGATCCACAACTCGTGAACGACGACGGTCGGCTGCGTATTGCCCTGCCCACCGGGCGGAGTCGTCACCGTGATACGCCGCCCCTTCACCTCGATGCCATGGATCACCTTGTTTCCAATCGATTCCCCCCGGAAGGTCCTGGTCGGCTGTCCGGGAGCCGTCTCTACATACTCGTAGTCCCACCCAAGCTTGTCTGACTGCGCATCAATAAACGTCTGGGGTCGATGGTTCAGTTGTGCCACCTTGGTTGTATTGGGCACCAGGCTCCAATCCGTAAAAGTGCCTGCCACGGGGTCGCCAATTGTAACGAATACAGCGTCATACGTCCGGCCATCCTTGTCGCGCCAACAGCCATGTGATTCCTCGTATCGCGCCTTGCCCATGGAGTCGCGCGCGATGAGCAACCGCGAGACATTATGTGCTATTGTGCCGTCATCCTGTTTCTTTTCGAGAGTCACTTTTACTGTTGCGGTATACGGGACTCCCGGAATGTAGATCATTCCATAGTTGATATAGCTTCTCAGCCCCGGGCTACAGTCGGAGTAGCGATTGGAATTGGGATCCACGCTTTGCGCTGCGGCGAGAGACGGCAGCACCACTAGAGCTGCAACCGCCAACAGCAGACCACTTCGCATCCAAATCAAGGCCCCAGTTCGATGTAACATCGTTCTCTCCGCAAAGCGCCGGAACGCGACTCGCTTACCGTTGAGCCGCGAACCAGGGCAATCCAACATCCGCGCCGCGGCCTAAAACGAGGACAGAATAGTCGTCTCGAATGGCGACGGCTGTCCATTCTCTCGCCACGGTTGGTAGACCGTCTTCTGGGCGGACTGCAGGGCCGCCGCCGCCACCTGCGCGTCGTCGGCGTCCTCCACCTCGGCCTGGGTCACCAAACCGTACTGGTTCACCCGCACGCGCACCTGCGCGTAGCCGCTGAGCCCGCGGCTGTTTACCGAAGTTCCTCGCGCCAGAATTTTGTGCTGCGGAACCGCGCGCAATGCGGCGTAGTCTCCCGAACTGCTCATCGGCGCCACTTCGCGCAGCCCGTCGAGCTGCCTGAACACATCGTCGGGGAACTCCATCGAGGCCGCAACCAGCTTCGCCTCCACAAGCAGGCTGGTGTTGTGCAGGATACGCAGCGTACTCGCTCGGTATTTCCAGGTGTCCACCTTCTTCCATCCCTGGTATTCCACATATTGCGCGTTGAGCCTGCCCGACACGATAAACCCCGTACTCTGCTCAAAGCACATCTGCGCCGTCCCAGCAATTTGCGAACAGGTCAGCTTCCCATCCGCCGCAGGCTCCGGCTTCAGCCCTGGAATCGTGCCGCCGCCATGCAACATGCGTTGATTCACATTGGTCGGCAGAATCTTGTTCCAATTGAACTCAAGCAACCGCAGCGGCTCGATCCCTTGATACGCCTCCCAACGCCGCCCGCTGGCAAAATCCGTTACATGCACCTCGCTGTATGTGTCGGTGTGTCTCTCCATGCGATAGCCGGCCGGGCTGATCCAATACTCCATCGACCCGGTGTGTTTCTGCCCTTTGTAGTCAAACATCGTCAGCTCGTACCGCTCGTGATAGGGCGTTTTGAGATTCTCGTTGTGCGCTGTCTCCGCGGCAATCAGCCGGTCTGCGGCAGCGGCCAGGTTGTCGTCGATGATGGGCTGGGGCAGGGGCGATGGCTTGGGCAGCACAACGCTGAAGTGGTTCTCGATCTCCCAGTTGTCCAACTCGTATCCGCCGGGCGGATGGAAGAGGGCCTCGTCGGGCTGTTCGCGCACCAGTTGCGTCACCTGGGCCTCGCTGTGTCCCGTCCTCGGGTCGTCGTGGATATGCAACAACTGCATGCGCAAAAGCGGCGACTCCCATACATCGTCGACCACGGTGACCGCGGAAGTTCCATCTTTTCCGGCGGGGATGGTGGTAGTGGTGCGTACTCCCTCGGCATGAAGGCCGACGATCTCACGCGGCGGCAGAGGCTCCCTGGTCACGCCTTCGCCCGGTTGGCTCCTGGGTTGCGGCTGGTCCGCCTGCTCCCTTGCCGGATCCGATCTGTTGCCGGAAGCAGGGACGGCTAGCGGCGCTGCCGAAGTCGCTCCCATGGTTGAGATCTTTGCCTGACCGGTTGCGGAGTCAAGACTGGCGAAGAGGTGCGTAATCGGGTCGTATAGGCGCACCGTGGGGGCCTGGCCGGCTTGCGGACTTGTCTCGTCCTGGCCGTCCTCGAAGCGCTGACGCCCCGCGGAATCGCGCAGGATGCGGCTAATTCTGCGGTGATAAACCTTGCTTCCATCGGCCTTGGTTTCGGTGCCGGTCCACTCCACTGTAGCAGTGAACGGCGCACCAACAACGGCATACAATGCAGGCGGAATCAGCATATCGCTTGGCGCACTCTGCGCGTTTGCCTGCCCCACAACTAGCCCAGAGCCCATTGCAGCAAGAACCAGATTACGCAGCAACATTTTCTTGCTCCTAAACCTTGGCTGCAAGCATACACCCGAAGTGCTAAGTACAGGGAAACAAGTTGTCAATGCATGGCTGCGCAAGACGACGACAGGGATTCTGGCTACGCCAGAATGACGGGCAAAAACAGACAGCGGACGGGCAAAAGGCAACGACGGAGATTCTGGCCTTCGGCCAGAATGACGCGCCACGGGATGGAATGCGCGACTCGGAAGTTGAAGAGGGTGCTGAAAACGTCGATGCGTTGTCTTAAACATGCCCTCAGCGGCTAAAGCCGGATCGCAACTAAGCCGTTATGGCACGGCTAAAGCAGTGCCCTTAACAAAGCGGAGCAATTCAGCAGCCTCTGAAGCCGCTAAATCCCATGTCTCATAAACGAGATTTGTGGAACCCGATCTCAGTCCGACTCGAGGACCTTGAGGATGGCGACGTTGCGGGCCTCGTCGCCAAGGGAGTCGTCGATGACGACTTCAGCCGTATCTCCTTACCTCAACTGGCAGAACCGCTATCTGTGGACTACGACCTGCTGCATGGGACGGCCCTCAGCCTCTGTCACGGTGTAGCCAGCCGGAACCTGAAACAGGCTAGCATCCGGCTCAGCCCGCTCCAGATGCGTCACTTCTCCCGTTTGTTTACCTGTGCGTGGGTCGTCCATCGAACTGGCCAGCAGAATCTTCAGGTCTTCCGCCACCCAGCTTTCACTCACGCTCACGATGGTCTTATCGTTGCCAACCGTACCCGGTGGCCTGGTCCGAGTCACACGCCGACCCAGCGCAAAAACCCCCTCGATGGTCTTCCCAGGTAGGTGCTCCACCTTTACGTCTACGCCCGGCATCGCCAGTAACGGCTTTGCGTCCCGATCGGCCCAGGCATGCAACTGCCCCGGTTGCAGGGCCACGATGCTTGCCGTCTTCGTATCCATATGAATCGTAGTGATGGTGTTCTTTACCGGGTCAAGGATCGTCGCGACCTGAAAGACCGGATCCTGTCCCTCCGCAACTCTCCCTGTTTCCATTCGGAACCGCCCCTGCGAGTCACGCCACTTCCGTTCCACCTTAATGGTGGTTGCCCTGGCTCCGTTCCCAGCCGGCGGCATATCGGTAATCCTAAAGATCGCGAAACAAGGTTGGCCGAGCACGATCCCAGCATCATCGCTGTTTAGCATCACCACCGCTGCACCGCCATACTGCGCAACCGCAGTCGGTATTGCCAGAAGCGCCATCGCACCGATCGTCAGTACTCTGCTTTGTAATGACATGCATCTCTCCTTGGGATTAGCCATGCGGGAGACCTTGCCCGTCACACTCCGGCACTTGTCCGATTATCGTTCCATGCTCGGATTCTCCCATCCTGTGGGCATCGAAGGCAAATCAAACCCGCTACCACACCGGCAAATTCATCAGCCTTCAACTTTGAACTTACTCAGCGGCGAGGGCCTTGAGGGTGGCAACGTTGCGGGCCTCGTCGCCGGGGGCGTCGACGGGGGTTTCGGCGATGAAGGCGCAGTGGGCAAAGCGGGCGTCGTGCAGCAGGCGACGGAAGGGCGCCGTGCCGATGGTCCCCTCACCGATGTGCTGATGTCGGTCGAGCTTGGAGCCAAAGGCGGCCTTGGCGTCGTTGCAGTGCCAGACCTTGACGGTGTCGATGCCGATGGTTGCGCCGACCTGCTGCATGGTGTCGGCGTAGCCAGCATCGGAGACGATGTCGTAGCCGGCGACATGGAGGTGGCAGGTGTCGAGGCAGACGGCGACGGGCGCTGACCGCTTCAATGCTCCACCAACTCGGCCACCTGCTCCAGCTTGCCGCCTAAGGAGAACTCCGCGCCTGCGGTGTTCTCGATAAGGATGTGAAAGTTCTTGCCGGCGAAGTCGATGCCGGTGACGGCGCTCTGGATGGAGTATGCGGCCAGGCGCAGGCCCTCCTCGCGAATGAGCCCCTTCCAGCTTCCGGGATGGAGGACGAGGAACTCCGCACCGAGGGCCAGGGCGCGCTCGACCTCGCCGCGAAAGGCAGCGACGGAGTTCTGTGCGCACGGTGTCGGTCTGGCTGCAGACATTGATGAGATAGCTGGCGTGGATGGCGACGGGGCCAATGCCGTGCTGGGCGCGCAGCTCGCCCATCTTCTTGGCGTCGGCGGGCTTGATGGACGAGGCGCGCCACATGCGCGGGCTGGAAGAGAATATCTGAAAGGTGTTGGCGCCGATCTCGACCGCTCGATCGACCGCCATCCAACTGCCGCCGGTGGTGCTGAGATGCACCCCGATTCGCCGTGATTTACCGTTATCCATCATGTCCTCGAGGCTACCTGATAAGAAATTTCAGCGCACGATCAACTGCATGTGTATCATCACCTTGTCCGTAGCTTATGCCGTTGGCTGTCCGGCTAATGTACCGCGAATCTGCGAACTCTGGAAGACAGAAAGGACCTAACCGATGTCCACTGCTCAAAATTACAAGAACCACGTCCGCTGGGACCCCGCATGGCATTTTTTCATGGTGCCGATTCTGATGCTCAATATCGTCTTTGCCGCCTACAAACTGGTGCATGACTGGCACTTGGAGAACAATCATCACGCCGTGTTCGGCTGGTGGGTCATTCTATCGATTGTATTGTTCATGGTCATCATGAAGTCGCGCATGTACGCCTTGCAGGTGCAGGACCGCATCATTCGCCTGGAAGAGCGGCTGCGGCTTGCGGCACTGCTGTCGGCGGACGATCTGGCGCGTAGCCACGCGCTGACGGAAGACCAGTTGATCGGCCTGCGCTTCGCCTCCGACGGCGAACTGCCGGCACTGGTATCGCGCACCCTGAAAGAGAACCTGACACGGAAGCAGATCAAGGAAGCCATCGTCAACTGGCGGCCGGACACCTTCCGGGTGTAAGGGATTGCGGTCAGTAAGGTTTAGTAGATGTCGCGCTGATAGCGTTTCTGCTGCTTCATAGCGGCGAGGTATTCAGTTGCTCGTTCGGGGTCGCATTTCGCTCCCAGCGCGATGGCATTGAGCAATTCCAACTCCACGGCCTTCGCCATATTGACCGCATCGCCGCAGACATAGAAGTAGGCGCCGCCCTCCAGCCAGGCATACAGCTCGGCCGCGTTCTCCCGGATGCGGTCCTGCACGTAGATTTTATGGGCCTGGTCGCGCGAGAAGGCGGTATCCAGCCTGGTGAGCGTCCCCTGGGCGAGCATCTGGGTCCACTGCTCCTGGTAGAGAAAGTCCGTGGCGTAGTGCTGATCGCCGAAGAAGAGCCAGTTCTTACCGCGTTCACCCTTGGCCTGCCGCTCCTCCAGGAAAGCGCGAAATGGCGCGACGCCCGTGCCCGGCCCAACCATAATGACCGGGGTGGAGCCGTCCTGGGGAAGGCGAAAGTTCTGGTTGGAGTGGAGGAAGATGGGAAGAGTCGCACCTACATCCGAGCGCTCACCCAACTGCCCGCTGGCCACTCCCTGCCTGTCACGGCCATAGGTGTTGTAGCGCACAACGCGCACCGTCGTCTCGGCGGTATCGGGATGGACAAGCTGGCTGGACGCGATGGAATACAAGCGCGCTGCAAGCCGGGGCAACACGTTGAACAGCTCCTGCGGAGTGGTGACAGCACCGGGAAAGTCGGTGATGAGATCGATGAACTCGCGGCCCCAGCAGTACTCCTCGGCACGCGCCTTGTTCTCCGGCCCGCACAACAACTTAAGCGCGTCGAATCCGAGCCCGCGTACATTGGGCGCACCGGCCAGCTTGGCATACTGCCCCACGGTACCGCGGGACAGCTTACCGATGGTGAGCCAGCCGCGCAGCGCCTGCTCGAAGCTGATCTCTTCCTTGTAATGGTTCAGTACTCGCTCCTGGCCTGAAAAGCCGAGCGCTGTGAGTACTTCCGCGACTGCCTGGGGCCGGTAACCTGGAAGGACGCCGACTGAATCACCCGGTGTATAGGTCATGCCCGCATCCAGCGACATCGCAATGTGACGCGTCTCTTTATCGCAGCTTGCACCGTTCAGAACACGGTTGATGACGACGGTGGAATTGTAGGGATTGTTGCGTGTGAATTTGGTAGGCGCTTCCGCGGGGGCCTGATCGGTTGCAGAGCTTGTTTCTTGAACGTTATTCATACCTTCATTGTAATCGTACGGACGGCGACATTTGCCGACTCGCACCGATCGACAGGAACCGCGAACGACGCGACCGCAGCTTGCGAATCGTCGAGGATGTGCTTGGCGGACGCGGGTTCAGAGCGATTTCCAGAGGATGGTTCGCAGCGGCGAAAGGCAACGACAGAGATTCTGGTCTTCGGCCAGAATGACGGGCAAGAACAAGCAACGGACGGGCAATTATGTGTATAGCCATTGTGAATGCTCTAAAATTGCTGTATGACACAGCTTGATGTTCTGTACCGCTACGGTGCTGCTCCGAGCGAGCCGGTGGCGCTCGCGCTCTCCAAGGTCAGGGACGTGTATGGTGTGCGACGGCTGGAAGTGCGCGAAGCCGACAAGACCGTGCGCGTGGAGTACGACGCCAGCCGGCTGAACGGGGCGCTCATCTATCAACTGCTGCGCCGCGCCGGACTGGACATTGTGGAGACAGTGGCGATGATTCCTACGGTGGAAGACGCAGCGACGCCGGCCACTGCATAGCGTCCGTGGCGTAGAAGAGTGAGCCTGTAAGATTGATTGGCGGATGAACGGTTCCGCAATGTGCGCCCGTAGCTCAGCTGGATAGAGCATTTGGCTTCGAACCAAAGGGTCGGGAGTTCGAATCTCTCCGGGCGCACCACATTTTACTTGACGGCACCCATCAAGCGGTCGATGCAGCATGGACGGGCTTGTGATGAGCATCACTGAACGGTCCGGTATACAAGCGAAAAATTGAGTCGGTCCTATACGCAGAACTTTCGCGGCCATTACGGCTGCGCATTTGCATTGCTGTCTGCATACCGCTGCGCGGCCAGGAATGGATGGACCATTTGCACTCGCGCAGAGAGGGGCTGACGATCCGAGCTATGTTTGCCAGATTTCGGTTGGATCGATGGTTCGCGGGAGTGCGAGGCAGAAGGCTTCGGGTGGTCGCGCTGCGGCGCGCGTCGCAGGCGATCTTCCTGCTGCTGTTTCTGTTTCTTCTGCTGCGGACGGAGTTTCGCGGCACGGTGGGTGCGGGCAGCGATGTACAGATGCACTGGCCGGTGCGGCTGTTCTTCGAGCTTGATCCGCTAGCGGCGCTGGCGAACGCGCTGGCGACCCATGCGCTGTATCGTGGGCTGCTGTGGAGTTTGTTGATCCTGCTGCCGGTGATGTTTCTGGGGCGGTTTTTTTGCGGATGGATATGCCCGATGGGGACGCTGCACCACTTCTTCGGCAATCTGAGGTCGGAGAGCAAACGCGGCAAGCAGGGCGTTGAGGCGAACCGCTACAAGCCGTGGCAGCGGACAAAGTATGGGATTCTGATTGCGGTGCTGGCGGCGGCGGTGTGCGGCACGGGGCTGGTGGGATGGCTCGACCCGTTCAGCCTGCTGGTGCGATCGATGGGGTTATCGATATTCCCCGGCGCGAACTACGCGGCGAATGCGGGGTTGAACGCGTTGGGGCACAGTGGCATTGGATCAGTGCAGGCGGCGGGGACCGGCCTTCATGCTGCGCTGGCGGCTACGGTACTGAACTTCAAGCAGCCGCACTTTCGCCAGGGAATTTTTCTCGGACTGATCTTTTTAATTCTGCTTGCGGCGAACCTGCGGGTGACGCGCTTCTGGTGTCGCGCGCTGTGTCCGCTGGGCGCACTGCTGGGCGCGGTGTCGCAATGGTCGATCTTCGGGCTGCACAAGGACCCATCAAGCTGCGACAAGTGCAATCGCTGCCTGTTGCACTGTCAGGGCGGGGACGATCCGGTGGGCGCGGTGCCGTGGCACAAAGCGGAGTGCCTGATGTGCATGAACTGCCTGGATGCGTGTCCGCATCAGAGCCTGGAGTTCCGCTTCTTTCGCAAGGAGGCGGAGGTTGCGGGGCCGAACCTGCCGCGGCGCAAGGTGCTTGACCGGGCTGGTAACGGGGATTGCGGCGGTGCCGCTGCTGCGCGCCAATACGGCGCTGGGAAAGAGCCGCGACGAACGGTTGATCCGTCCGCCGGGGGCGCTGGATGAGACGGACTTCCTGGCGCACTGCATCCGCTGCGGCGAGTGCATGAAGGTGTGCCCCAACAACTCGCTGCAGCCGGCGCTGACCGAGGGAGGGTTGGAGGGTCTGTGGACACCGGTGCTGACGCCGAGGATTGGATACTGCGAGCCGAGCTGCGTACTGTGCTCGGAGGTTTGTCCGACAGGGGCGATCTGGAAACTGACGCCGCAAGATAAGGGCTGGGTGGTGGGCGTGGGCCAGGGCAATGCGCCGCCGGTGCGGCTGGGGACAGCGTTCTACGATCGCGGACGATGCCTGCCGTGGGCCATGGCGACCGATTGCATCGTGTGCCAGGAGTGGTGTCCGGTGTCGCCCAAGGCCATCTATCTGCAGGAAGCCGAAGTTGTGGACGCGGACGGCAACAAGAAGCTGCTGAAGCAGCCGCACGTCGATCCCAGCCGCTGCGTGGGCTGCGGAGCGTGCGAGTACGCGTGCCCGCTGCAGGAGCATCCGGCGGTGTATGTGACCAGCATCGGAGAGAGCCGGTCGGCGGACAGCCAGATTTTATTGACCAGGAAGAAAAGGAAAGGCACAGTCGTGAGTGTCGAGAGGAAAGTCGTGATGAAGAGAACATTGTGGTGCAAAGGATTTGCAATCGCCGGCATTGCTGGCGATGGTTGTGGTGTGCAGGCGTGGGATGCAAGAAGAAGATCGCCGATCCCTTCCCTGCCTCGGGGGCCGTTGCTGGGTGGGAGAAGAGAGAGAAGACGCAGAGCTACGATGCGGCGAATCTGTACGAGTACATCGACGGCGGTGCGGAGCAGTACATCAGCGCCGGCGTGGTGGGCGTATCGACCTCGGACTACAAGTTCCAGGGAAGCCTGGAGGCGACGGTGGACGTGTACACGATGAAGACGGCGGACGGGGCGAAGACGATCTTCGACGCCGATCCACCGACCGCCGACAGCAAGAGCGTGCAGTTGGGCGATGCCGCGCGGCTGTACGGGCAGAGCGTGGTCTTCCGCAAAGGGCCGTATTTGGTGCAGGATCACGGCATTCGAGGCGGCACCCGGAGAGGGCGATGCATTGCTGGCACTGGCGCACGGCATCGAAGGCAAGCTGTAAGGCAGATTGCAGAGAAAAAGTTGACATTAGAACGGCCAGGAGCACGGAGGAGCAGGATGCAAAACCGGCGTGAGTTTGTGAAGGAGATGGTGGTAGGGGCCGCTGTTCTGGGCGTAGGGACAAAGTCAGCATGGGGCCAGGGAAAGGCAGCGGAGAAATCGAAGGTGGTGATAGTGCGCGACGCGAAGCTGCGCACGCCGGGTCCGGCACCCGATGAGACACGCGTGACGGCGATGCTGGACCACGCGATGCAGAGCTACTTCATCGCGCAGAACCCGGTACAGCCGTGGAAGCAGGTGGTGCGTCCGGGACAGGTGGTCGGTCTGAAGCTGAACTCGCTGGGCCGCATGCTGTCGCCCAACGTGGCGCTGGTAACTGCGATCTGCGAACGTCTGCAGCAGGCCGGCATCAAGGCGGGCGACATACTTGTGTGGGACCGCGGCAGCCGTGAGCTGGAGACAGCTGGGTTCAAGCTGTCGAACGCGCCCGGCGCAGTGCGCTTCCTGGGATCGGACACGGAGGGCTACGAGGAGACGG
>CAWERM010000085.1:0-7579 GCA_963810995.1 uncultured Acidobacteriaceae bacterium
GCTCTCCGTCGTCACCACCTGGTCGAGCACATCCGCGTGCGCGCCCTCGGTACCCAGGTCGCCACCGCCCTTTCGCCCTCCGAACAGATCGTCAAAATCGTCCACGACGAACTCGTCGCCCTGCTCGGCAAGGACACGGCGCGCTTCCGCACCAGTTCGCAGCCGCCCAGCGTCGTGTTGATGGCGGGCCTACAGGGCGGAGGCAAAACCACCACATCCGCCAAGCTCGCGGCATGGCTCAAAAAGGCGGGCCATCGCCCTATGCTCGTCTCGGTCGACGTCTATCGCCCCGCCGCACGCCAACAGCTCCGCATCGTCGCCGAATCCATCGGCGCCCATATCTACGAAGGCCAGCTCGATGACGTCGCTGTTCACGATACAGCCGACGTCCTCCGTCTCGCCAAGGAAGCCCGCCGCGAGGCCGCCAACTTCGGCTGCGACATCCTCATCGTCGACACCGCCGGCCGCAACCAGATCGCCGCGGACCTAATGGACGAGATGGCCGCGCTCAAGAAGCTCCTCAACCCATCCGAAATTCTCTTCGTCGCCGACGCCATGACCGGCCAGGATGCGGTCGCCTCCGCCAAAGCCTTCCACTCCCTGCTCGCCCTCACCGGCGTCATCCTCACCAAGATGGACGGCGACGCACGCGGCGGCGCGGCCCTCTCCATCCGCCACGTCACCGGCGCGCCCATCAAGTTCCTCGGCACCGGCGAGCGCCCCGACGCATTCGAGCCCTTCCATCCCGACCGCATCGTCAGCCGCATCATGGGCATGGGAGACATCGCCACCCTGCTGGAGCGCGCCGAAGAAAAGTTAGATAAGAGCAAGACTGGCCAGTTCGCCGCCAAGGCCCTCTCCGGCGACGGCTTCTCGCTGGACGACTTCCGCGACCAGCTCCGTCAGATCAAAAAAATGGGCAGCATGAAGTCCATCATGAAGATGCTACCCTCGGTCGGCCCCTTTGCCGGCATGGCCCAGGCCGTCGACAACGTCGACGAGGGTCAGTTCAACCGCATCGAGGTCATCATCGACTCCATGACCGCCAAGGAGCGCCGCGACCACGAAATTATCAACGGGAGCCGCCGCAAACGCATCGCCCGCGGCTCCGGAACCACCGTCCAGGAGGTCAACAACCTCCTCCGCCAGTACGCCCAGATGCGCAAGATGTTCAAAACCATGGGCTCCGGCGGCGGCCTAAAAGCCCAGCAGCGCATGATGCAGCAAATGCAACCCAAACAGCGCTTCGGCCGCTAGGTCCAAAACGTGTGCGGTTATTTATGCAAAAAGCGAATTCTGCTGCGCTGCTTGGATTAAGGGAACGCTCTCAGATAGAGCAAAATTGCTGATAAAAGCCTCTGTCATAGGATGGCGTAAGTCTTCCGATGCACCGACATGGTAAAAGTGCTGCCGCGTCCTTATATGAAAATCAGAACCGCCCCAAGCCCGCTGGATCGCACCATTCGTTCTGAATTCATTGCTGTGCCAAGTCGAAAGAATAAAGTCACACTTCAAGGCAGCTAACTGCTGAGACAACATGTCCTCATCTGCATCGGACCATGAATTGAAGTAATCCACATGACGGCCTGCGTAGGGCGGATCAGCGTAGACAAAATCGCCTGAATTTGCCTTGGATAAGGTTGCCCTGAAGTCTGCCACTTCAAATATCCAATCCTCTGCTGCCGCGATGACTTTCGCGATTCGTGCAACTTGATTTGTGATTTTAGTGACATAAGATTGCGCGAAACGCTCAGGCTTATGACCGTATGGAGTATTGAACCTGCCTTTACGGTTGAAACGGATGAGTCCGTTGAAGCAGGATCGATTCAAGAACAAGAAATCCCACGAATTGGGTGACGTGTTGAATCGTTCTCTGACCTCGTAATAGTAGGGTTCACCTAGTGTACAAAGCTTTTCTCCCTCGCTAGTCAGGAAGGACCGCACTGCCGCTGGTGTAATCTTGCCCCGCTGTATCTCCTGATAAAGGCTGATGATATGGACGTTTGTATCTGCCAGCAACGCAACTCGAGGCTGCACATTCAAAGCGACCACGCAGGAACCGCAGAAAGGCTCAATCCAACGAGCGTACTCTCGGGAATCGGCGATCTGTTTGATCGACGCGACTAGCTTGGTCTTGATTCCTTGGCACTTGAGAGGTGGAACTAAGGGGATATTGCTCATTCGGAGTCCCCTCCCGTCTCTGGTGATTCATCTCCACCGGCTTCCATAATTTGATCTTCGTGCGCTCTAAGAACATCCATCCCACGCTTCTTATACTCTAGATAGGTCTTCAGATTCGTATAGGGACGCTCAATCTCAAGAGCCTTCGCCATGTCTACTGTGAGATAGAACTTCCAATAATCGTCATAAACGGCTTCTCCCAATGCAAAGAATGGGCCTTCGCCGTTCGTCATTTCTTTGATCTTTGTAACTGACCCGATATTCTTAGTGTTGCCACTGCCCGGTCTCGAAGCCGCAATGCGATACTTCGGTTGAGCGAAGAAATAGAAGTCTTTGATTACCGGGGGAATCTTTGAAAGACCATCGAGTGTAAATGACTTTCGCTCATCAATTGAATCGAGGCACTGTGAATATATAACCCCAAGAACAAAGTGCCCGCTGTATCTGTTGTATGGATACAGGGTGTTCTTGTTGGTATCTCTTTTTCGAAAGTAACCGGTAAAGGCTCCGAGCGTCATTCCATTTACGTCGGTATCGCTCTTTCGATAGGTGCTCTTGATATTGACTGCGAACAGTGACCCGGTGCCTCGGTCCCTAAAAGTCAAATCCGGATAGAAGTTTTGCTGGGGAGACAACTCAATTTCAAGCTCGTGTATTTTGGCAAATTCGACAAACATCGGGAATAACAGAAGTTCGAGGACTTTTGAAACGAGCTTCGTATCGACCGAAATGGTATAGATGTGCTGGTAAACGTCAATGAACCCTTTTATGATCCATTCGCCTTCGTCGGTTGCCACAGCCTTCGCAAAGGTTTCTGCGTGTGCTTGGAGATGAGCGAGAAACTCTTCAGACGTCATGGTCCCCTCAAGTCGGCGCGAAGCTGCCTGTACATAGTATGCACTCAACCGCGGCCGCCCCACATCTCCCTTCTGCGCCGCGCGATTCGCGCCACCTCTCCGCCCCAACCCAAAACCGGAAGGGCCCGGCTTCAGCCGGGCCATAATGAGCCTTTAATCAGATAGCCGGGACTTTAGTCCCGGCATCAAAACGCCGCGCGCAACGCGCGCTTCCACTCTGCCGAAGGACCGAGCGGAGCCGAATGGCGTAGCGAGCAAAATCAGACGAGCGCGCAGTGCGCAACGCGAAACGAGTAATTACCGTCCTGCGGTCGCTCCGCCCAACTCACCCCTCATAACTCTCGCTGCGGTGCCTGATCCTCGTCACACTCACCCGCAGCCTGGCGTAGTCGAAGGACCTGCGGTTGCTTGTTTGCTGTCATCCGGACGAACACAGAGGCATGAAATTCATCTTGAATCGCTGTGGTTGAAATTCATCCGGCCCTCCCACTTCCTCTGTGCTACCATCTCAGCGTCAAACAACCTCTTGAAATCTCGATGCCAGGAGACCAATATGGCAACGCAAGACTGGCTAGGCCCGCATCCTGGCGATTCCACCACCGTACCTCCACCGCCCACAACCGCCTCGCGATACGAGCTTCGTCCCCTGGCAGTCGGTGAGGTCCTGGATCGTGTCTTCTCACTCTACCGCGCTCACTTCTGGTTACTTATCGGTCTTTCGGCGGTCTCCGCCGGTGTTTCCGTTGTGGTAGCGATCCTGCGTTTGATCTTTCTGCACTTTTCGGCCGTCACCGTCGCCTCGCCCACGGCTGCCCTGGTTAACGGGGCAGTCGGCATCGTGCAGGCAGGGTTCTATCTTATTGCCTACAGCCTGACGCTCGCGGCCACCACCGCCGCGGTCAATGCTCTTTACCTGGGCGAGCCGACCTCATTGGGGATTGCGCTACGCACTGCGCGCCGGCTGTGGCTGCGCTGCATCGGGATTACATTTTGGCAGGGGTGGAGCGCGGCCTGGGCCTTCCTGCTCCTGATCCCAATCTTTCTTATCCCCGGCGTAAGAGGCTCGGGGGCCGTCGGTGTCGGGCTTGTCACCTTATTGGGTATTCTTGCCGGTTCGGTCTATGGAGTGATTGCCTATCTGCGCAACTCGTTGGCCGTGCCTGCCGAGGTGGTTGAAGACCTGGGCGTTCGCGCGGCAATGCGGCGTAGTAAAAATCTTGCCACAGGCCGCATTTTTCGAATCTTCCTGCTGTTTTTGCTGATGTATGCATTATCGCTCGTTACCGCCATCATCACGGTGCCAATTGCCATTATCCTGGCCAAGAACCCTGCGGCCGAGCATCTTGTGCTGCAGGGAATCATTCTGGCGGTCAACTTTATGTCCACCTCGCTGGTCGGGCCCATCGCAGCCATTGGTCTCTGCCTCTTCTACTTCGACGAGCGCGTGCGCCGGGAAGGCTTCGACATCGAGATGCTTCTGAAGGACGCCTCCATCTCCTCGCCTCCTGCCGCACCTGTCATTGCGGCCGGCACTTTGGTCGACGCGCACCCAACACAGGAGCAGAATTAGGAGCATGACAACCGGCCTCAGACGGATCGTCCTTCTGCTAGCGGTCTCGTCACTGCAGGTTCTTGCGCAGCCAAGTGTTCCACTCTTCCAGCCGCCGCTCCGGCAAACCACGCCCGATAGCTATCGCGCTCATCTTGAATCTTTGCGCGGTCTGGTGGGTGCCTGCCGTAACGATGCAAAGGCATGCAATCCAACGACAGTCGGCGATGATGAGAAGATCCAGGAGCCCAACGAGACATTTCAGGTGCGCCGGCAGTGGCTCCGCAAACTGATGGAAGATGCCCGCAATCCGGCATTGCCGGACCGCACTGCACTCCTCGACCAGGCGTCCGCAAGACTCGATGAGGAATTAGCTGTAATCGGTACCGACGCATCATCACTACCGGCCTTCATACCAGCACGGCGTGCCGTCAACTCGATCTTGGCGAGGCCGGAGTTCCACGTCGTCGGAAGCGAGTCGTGGCTGGATCGCATCACTGCCGAGTTTTATTCCTGGCTCAGCCGTGTCTTCTCCGCTACAGAGAACTTAGGCCATCGATCTCCCTGGCTGGGCCCCGTCCTGGAATGGAGCTTCGTCGTTCTCAGCATCGCATGCATCCTGGTTTGGGTCGCCCGCACCATGCAGCGCCAACGCCTCGCCGTCTCACTGAGTGGCCAAATTCCAATCGCAAACTGGCAGAAAGAGTCTGCGCAATGGGCTGACCATGCCCGTTTGGAGGCTGAGGCAAGCAACTGGCGCGAGGCCATACACTGCCTCTACTGGGCCAGCATCGTTGTCCTGGAGAGCCACAGGCTGTGGCGCCGCGACTATGCGCGTACGCCGCGCGAGTACATCGGCCTGCTCGAGCACAACTCGTTCCGGCAGCTCTCTCTGCGTAGACTAACTCGCATCTTTGAGCGGATCTGGTATGGCCTGCGGGACGCCGCCCGCGAGGATTACATCCAGGCGCTCGCTCTCTTTGAAAAACTCAAACGCACATGAAACCAGCCAACCGCGAACGCAAACTCGTCCTGCTCTTCTGCGGCGCAGTATTCCTGCTCATTGCCGCCGTTAGCCTGCTCGCGCCCGTCAATGACGATTCCGACAAATCGCCTACAACCTATAACAGCGGCACCGCCGGCATCAAGGCCGCGTACCTGCTATTGGGCGACCTTGGCTACTCCACTGCACGCTGGCTACAGCCCCCAACCCAACTCGATACCCAGGACGCCTCCCACACCACGCTGATCTTCGCCAATCCCAACGTGCCTGTCGAACAGATTGACGCCGCCCGCGCTAGCATCGCCGGCTTCCTCCGCCGCGGCGGCCGTGTGCTCGTCACCGGCCCTGAAGTCCCAAACCTGCTACCAAACGCAGCCACCGCTCCGTCCACCCAACTATTTGAGAAGCTCTGCGTCACCACTCCCGAGGGCCGCAGCCTGCTCGCCCGCGCAGGTAAAGTCGCTATCGACGATCACATCCGCTGGAACACACTCAGCCCCGCCGTCCAGGTTGAGCAGTGGTGCGGAGCCGATGCGGTCGTCGTCTCCTACCGCGTAGGCGCAGGCACTGCCATCTGGTGGAGCTCCGCCATGCCCCTCACCAACCTGGGCCTCAAAGACGATCCCAGTCTCAAGCTCTTCCTGGCCAGCGTCGAAGGTTCCAGCATCCAGAATCCCACCGCCGAAGATCGCGCTCAACCCCGCCGCCGTGTCCTCTTCGACGAATACTTCCACGGTGTCAAAACCTCCCTGTTCGACCTCACGCGCGGCCTGCCTCTTGCCCAGATCGCCTGGCAGATCGCTGCCGTTGCGCTTCTTCTGGTCCTCTCCTATGGCCGCCGAAATGGCCCCGTCCGTCTGCTCACTCGTCTGCCGCGCACCTCTCCCATCGAGTTTGCCGAGTCCATGGGCCAGCTCTATCGCAAGGCCGGCGCCAGCCAGGCCGCCACAGAGTGTGCGCGCCGGCGCCTGCTTCGCTTCCTCTCCGACCGCTGCGGACTTCCCCGTGCCGTCACCCAGTCGGATGCTGCTAGCATCGCCGAAGCGCTCCATTCCAGATACCCCGGCGACTGGACCAGGCTAACCCAGCACCTAAACCAGGCCGCCGAAGCTCAATACCAATCTCTCGCACCACGCAGCGCGCTTGCCCTGGTAAAGGCGCTCGACCACGACCTCAAAACGCTGACCGAACTTACTACTCGGCCCCATCACCCATAATCTCAACCAGACCTATAAGGAAATCGCCGTCATGAGTGAGCACAACCCACCCGAGCAACTCCACGAGCCCATCGCGTCCGAGCAGAACGTCCAATCCGCCTTTCAGGTCTTCCAGGAGGGTCGCGCACAGGTAGGCCGCATCATCGCGGGCCAGCAGGAGTTCGTCGACCAGGCGTTGCTCACCCTGCTCTGCGGCGGCCACGCCCTGGTCGAAGGCGTTCCCGGCGTTGCCAAGACGCTCGCTGTCAAATCGCTTGCCCGCTTCCTCGCGCTCGACTTCCGCCGCGTTCAGGGAACGCCGGACATGATGCCCGCCGACATCCTCGGAACCTCCGTCTTCTCGCCCAAGACTGGCGAATTCTCCCTCCACAAGGGCCCTGTCTTTACCCAGTTTCTACTCGCCGACGAGATCAACCGCATGCCTCCGCGCACCCAGGCTGCATTGCTCGAATCCATGCAGGAGCGCCAAGTCACCATGGACGTTGAGTCCCACCCCCTCGATCCCTACTTCACCGTCTTCGCAACCCAGAACCCGCTCGAATTCGAAGGAACGTATCCTTTACCCGAAGCACAGTTGGATCGCTTCCTCATCAAGATTCGCGTTCCTTACCCAGCACTCGCCGACGAGTTCGCCATCCTCGAACGCCACCATCTTAGCGTCGAACCCAAGGACCTCGAACTCACCCCGCTCAGCTCCGTTTCACCCGTACTGCTTGCCGCCGCGCGTCGCGAAGATCCGCGCCGTCCGTGTCGAACCAGCACTCTTCGACTA
>CAWERM010000086.1:0-9316 GCA_963810995.1 uncultured Acidobacteriaceae bacterium
GCCCGCGTACTGAAATATGGATTGAGCGGGTCCAGATTCAGCAGCGTATGCTCATTCTGCCCCACGGTATATGGATCGATCTGTATATTGTGCGATCCCGTCACGCCCTGAATCCCGCGCAGCGTTCCCTCCTGCGGCAGCGTACCGGTAATGTTGGTTGAGATGTGCGGCCAGTTGTCGTTCTCGCTATTGCGCGGCAGACTGCGTCCCAGCACCACGCCCCACCGCTGTACTCCCGGCCTGAACCGCAGGCTGCGAAATGGGATGGCAAACAGAGCCATCCATCCCTGCCCTGTCACATGCGCCTCGGAGTCCCATACCTGGTCGTAGCTGAAGTCCGGCCCGTTGCCCTCGGTCCACGCAGCATCGGCCTGCACATTCGCGGGGTTCAGCTCAAACAATATCCCTCGCCGCCGGTCCTGAAAGGGATCCAGCAGGACCGACACATTGTCGTCCGACATAATGTTCTCGCGCCGTGTCAGGTGTCCGCGGATCATCGCGGGAGTGTGGTCGTAGCACGCGAACACAACGTACAGCGTGCTGGATGTATAGCCAAACCACGCGACTGTCTTCTCAGTAGCAGGCTTACCGTCGACTGGAGCGCTCTGGATAAATTCGTCGACTTCGGTCAGCCTGCCCTTCAGCTCCGGACGAGGCTGCATTCCGGTAAAATCCGCCAGCCGCAGACCATGCTCCAGCAGGGGAACGTCGATCTCAGTCGCGGCCTCCTGTTTCGGCAGCGCATTCGGCAGTAAAGCCGGCTTGCTGTCCTGCCCATCGGCTATTCCACCCATGAGTCCGCAGCACAACGCAACGCAAACCATCGTCTTCATCCGCGAACTCAACCCAAGACCAACCCGCACAGACCCGTACCCGTGACCCGACATCTCTAGCCAGATTGTAAGACTGACACAGCATAGCCCTAGCTGGACCGCAAAGAATTATTCGCAACGCTACTCTAAGAATCTCATACGCGCAAAGCGGACACACAGTTCCGCCTTCTTCAACAGACGCAGACTTTGACTCGATATGATTTCGACCGAGCTACCCGTACCGTTGTGGGCAGTATCGGCAGATACTTCAGCTCAGACCCTCCCGCCGGGAGATAGTTCACCCTTGACGGCTCTGCAATCGAGCGATGGAGTGAAGGTCAGTATCGCTTTGCGGGATTTGAGACGCGTGTGCTGGCGATGCGGTAGCGACGCAAGACCGGCCTGCGCAACCTATCGCACCCAGGGCGGGACCGCTCGGGCCAGATTGGTTACATATTTTGAATCGTCATTCCCATCAAGACGTGCCCCAGCCCTTAGCCCGCCTGCGGTACAACAGGATGGCCGAGCCGAACAGGCCGGTTCCCATCAGCACCAGGCTGGCAGGTTCAGGGGTGGTCAGGGTGACCACGGCAGGAGCTGGATCGGTTAAGAACTCCTGCGGCTCGCCGCCGTTGGGATAGCTGTCGCTGGGGATATACAAGGCGTCAGTCGCGAAGTCGCTGGAGGGCAGGTTGGGTGCTAAGCTCAGGGCCACCGCGGCCAAAGACTGTGCATTGGAGTCGAAGGCCCCATTCGTGTTGCTGTAAGTAAGCGAGGGATCCATGATGCTCCAGATCGCGAACTGGATGTCGGAGGTCTGTTGCGCATTGCCCGTGGCGGCGGAGTACTGATTGAAAAGGTAAGCATCGGCAAGAATGTCGAGCCCCGACTCACCATCGATCGCGCTGCTAGGCGTGATGCTCGAGACGCTGATGACGTTTGCATCCCAACTCTCTCCGAAGCTGACATCGCGATTGAAGTTGAGGCAGGACATAGCCACCAGGGTCTGGCTGCCGGATGCGCCAGTGGCCGTGAAATAGTACGGGTACACGTATTCCCCGTCAGTATTTTGGCCGCCCACACCGGTCAGTGTGAGGGAGTCGGCAAGGCATAGCCGGGAGGCCGGAATAACCAGGAAGAGCACCGCAACTGCAACCCACTTCCATCGCCTAGTGCGACTCACGGCATTCAAACTGCCGCCAAGGACATGCCGCTTCATATCATGGATACAATTGGTCATCCCTCCTTAACGGCAGTTCAACAGTCTCATTCCAGTTAAAATTGAAAATTATTTTGCACTGCGGCGGAATCGTCCAAATAGCCTACTTCTAACCACTTACCCACCAGTCTGCCGCTTCAGGAAGCGTGGCAATGCTTCGCCTTCTTCCCGCTGCCGCAGGGGCAGGCATCGTTCCGCCCGATCTTTGCTGCCGCAGTCTTCCACCGAGCATCCTCACCCGCCACCCATTGCATAATCTCCGCCGGCGCGCGCCCTTGGCGCAGCAAGTCGGCCATTATGCGCATTGCCGCATCCGCATGATGAAAGAACCGCTTGTACCCGGCGCATAGGTAGTTCAGTCCCGGCTCTCCATCCGGAGTTGCGATGAAGCGGTCTTTAGGGCAGCCGCCGTTGCACGCGAACAGCACATCGCACTCACGGCAGTAGGCGGGCAGAGTGGTCTGCTTGTCCGTGCCGAATTTGCGTTGTCGCTGCGAGGCCACCAGATCGGCCATGTGGTCTTCGCGGATGTTGCCCAGCTTGTAATCCGGCTCCACAAAATGGTCGCAGCTGTACAGATCGCCAGTATGTTCCATCGCCAGCGCATTGCCGCAGGTGGGTGAAAAGATGCATAGCCCATACTGGCCAAGATGCGCTCCCAGCGTTGTGTCGAATATCTGCACGTACACCGAGCCGACATCGCGCCGCACCCATTCCTCGAATATCTCCACCAGAAACTGCCCCATCGCCTCGGCGCCCACTGACCGGCCCGTCACCCGGTCGCCACTCTGCGTGTACAGCGGCCGCGGATCGCTCCCGCGCGTCCCCCAGCCCACATTGGCAATCGACACAAGATCGGCGCTCCCTCTTTCGACGATCGGGATGAACTGCATGAACCTGGCCTTCAGCTCATCGCGAAAGAACCGATAAACCTTCATCGGGTGCTGCACGTTGGCGGCGTGCATGGTGCAAAGAATATTGAACTCGACGCCATGCTTCACCAGCATCTGCCAGCCGTGCATCACATGGTCGAAGGTGCCCTTGCCGCCTTTATCTACGCGATAGGCGTCGTGCAGCTCGCGCGGCCCGTCCACGCTCAGCCCCACCAGAAACTGGTGCTCCTTGAAGAACTCGCACCACGCATCGTCCAGGCGCGTGCCATTCGTCTGGATGGAGTGTTCCACCCTTTGTCCCGGCTTGCGATACTTCGCAACCAGCTCAATCGTCCGGCGGAAGAAATCCAGCCCCATCAGCGTGGGCTCGCCCCCCTGCCACGCAATCCCCACCGAAGGCGCATGCTGCGATTCCAGCAGTTGGCGTATGTACTCCTCCAGCAAATCGTCCGCCATCCGGAAATCGCTGTCGGGTATAAAGCGTCTGCTTGGAAAGAAAGAAGCAGTACTTGCAGTCCAGATTGCATACTGCGCCCGTCGGCTTGGCCAGCACATTGAAAGCGGCAGACGCCCCTGTCTTGATCGACGGTGAACTTGTGCCGGCCATCAGTTGTCCCTCGTTAGGCGCGCAATCGGCCATTCGGCTGCCTGTCACCCGGCTTTCCAGCCGCTATTCATAGTATCTTCCGCCCAGGAGTCAATGCTAAATTCACCTGACCATAGTCTTGTCACCTGCAAAGGCTGTAAGATGAGTCTGCTCAAAACATCAATCAGCTCAACCGAGGTCTTTATGCAATCCATCAAGACACGCACTCTCTTCGCATCCCTTAGCGCCGCGGCATCCCTATGCATCGCGCTGTCTCTCACCGCGACGGCCTGCGCACAGGTCAAGCCCAACGCCCTCTTCAGCGATCATATGGTCCTGCAATCGGGTATGTCCGTGCCCATCTGGGGCGCTGCCGATCCCGGCGAGAAGGTCACGGTCACGCTCAACGGCGCCAGCAAATCCGCGGTTGCCGATCCCGCCGGCAAGTGGATCGTACGCCTCGTCAACCTCAAGGCTGGCGGCCCGTTTGAGATGACCATCGCCGGCAGTAAGGGCGAGGCCCCAATCACCGTATCCAACGTCCTGGTCGGCGAGGTCTGGCTCGCCTCCGGCCAGTCCAACATGGAGTTCAACGTCTCCGCCAAGGGCCATCCGCCCTATGGCCTCATCGACGAGGCCAAGGAGATCGCAGCCGCTAACTTCCCCCAGCTGCGCATGTTCACTGTCAAACAGAACAAATCCTTCGCTCCGCTGTCGGACGAAGTTGGCACATGGAAGATATGCACCCCGCAGACCGTCCCCGACTTTTCCGCCGTCGGCTATCTCTTCGGCCGCAACCTCAATCAGGAACTCCATGTCCCTGTCGGCATCGTCCTCTCCGCCTACGGAGCCAGCACAGCCGAGGCCTGGATTCCGCGCACCACGCTCGCTTCCGACCCTCAGCTTAAGCCCATGCTCGACAAGTTCGATGCCCGCTACAACTACTTCAAGGCCCACCCCAACGCCAACGACGCCGATGCGCCTCCCGCGCCGCTCACCATCAATGCGCGCCCCGGCCGTGGCGGCGCGCTGCGCGACCCCGTGCAGGACCAGCACCAGCCCACCGTGCTCTTCAATGGCATGATCGCCCCCATCGCCCCTTACGCTATCCGCGGCGCCATCTGGTATCAGGGCGAGTCCATCGTGGGCGGAGCGCATGGCGTCATGCTCTACGGCCACGTTATGGACACCATGATCACCCAGTGGCGCAAGCTCTGGGGCGAGGGCAACTTCCCCTTCTTTGAGGTGCAGCTCCCCGGCCAGCAGAATGTCAGCAACAACCCCCTCATCCGAGAGCAGCAGGCCGCGATCCTTTCCCTGCCCAATACCGGCATTGCCGTCGTACTCGACACCAGCGAGGCACACAACGTCCATCCCAAAAACAAGGAGCCCCTGGGCTATCGCCTCGAACTGCTTGCCCTCGCCAAGGCCTATCACTGGGATGTCGAGTACTCCGGCCCCGTCTATCAGTCGATGAAGGTCGAAGGCGATTCCATCCGCGTCAAGTTCACCCACGCTGCGGGCCTCAACGCCAAGGGGGCCACGCTGCACTGGTTCCAGATTGCGGGCTCCGACCAGAAGTTCGTCGATGCCGATGCCAAGATCGATGGCGATTCCGTCGTCGTCTCCAGCCCCAGCGTCCCGCATCCCGTCGCCGTCCGCTACGCCTGGGACAACTACCCCAACACCGCCAACCTGTATAACGCCTCCGGACTACAGGCCGCGCCCTTCCGCACCGACACTTGGGACGCCATGCCGCCCATCGAGGCCCAGTTCACTGCAAAGTAGCCACCAACTATACTTCATCGGGTGCCCCATTTGTGCCGCGTTCATCGCGGCATGAGTGGGGTTTCTGTTTGGTGTTCGTCATTCAGACTCGAAGAGTCAGAATCTCTGTCGTTGCCTGTCTCTTGTCTGTCATTCCGCAGCGTAGCGAAGGGGAAGAATCCCCACATTTGCCCTTGCAGTTGTTCTTGCCTTCATCCCACATTTGTCTTTTTTCGATCGGTGCTTCTATCTGTTTTGATCCGTGTTAAGCCGTTGTTCTTGCTCTATCCTCAAGCCGGGTTCTTCAGCAGCCAATAGTGGAATCCATCCACAATCGCCATCAACGCTGCCTGGTTCAGGTCGCTGCTCACCCCTGCCGTCGTCCACGATGGATGTCCCTCGGCGTGGAAGCTCACCGTCACCCGCACATGCGCTGCCGTATCGTGCGCCACCACGTCGATCGCGGTCACGCTGAACGTATCCAGCCGTAACTGCGCCACCGCCGGAACCCACTTCTCCAACTCCTGCCGCATCGCCTTGGTCAGCGCATCCACCGGGCCGGAGCCTTCGGCGCGCGTCGTCGTCACCTGCCCGTCGCCAACCGCCAGCGACATCGACGCCTGCACATACCGGTGACCCGACTCGTCCGATTCGTCCAGCACACGCCAGCCTTTCACGCTGAAGCTATGGCGCAGCGTGTTCAACACCTTCATGCATGCCAGCGTGAAGGAGATCTCGCTGGCTGTATATCCGCCGCCATCGATCATCGCCTGGTTGGTGTCGAGCAACGTCTGCGCCTGCGCAGTATTCAGTGCAACCCCCAGCGACTTCGACAGCAGAATGATATTCGCCCGTCCCGACTGCGCATTCACCCCGATACGCGGACTCGCCCCCACCTTCGCGGGATCGCACCACAGGTATGCCCCAGGGTCTTTGCCCTCGCTGCTGCCATGCATTCCCGCCCATGTCCCAAACGCACCCGCGCCCACAATGGGAGTGCCGTGCGGGGCCTCCAGCGAGAAGGCCGCATAAGCCGCATTGGCCAGCCCAGTCAACCCAGCCAGCGCTTCAGGCGATACAAACTCCGCCTCGCCGCGTAGCTGCATGGCGCCAATCACGGTCGTCAGATTCACATTGCCGCAGCGCTCGCCCGTGCCCAGCAGCGTTCCCTGCATCTGCACCGCGCCGGCCAGATATCGCCGCGCGCGTATTGGCGACGCCCAGGCCGCGGTCGGTGTGCCCATGGAAGCCGAAGCCGGCCTTGGGATGTTCCCGCGTCAGGCCTGAGAACAGCCGCGTCACCTCCTCCGGGCTTGCGCCGCCTGTCGTATCGCACGCAACGATCCGACTCACCTTCTGCGCGACACACTGCGCCACCATCTGGTGGAAGTACTCCAGGCTGCGCTTGGCAAAGTCGGCATCGCAGGCCTCGCCGTTTTCGCGCCGTCCACAGAAGGCATCCAGGGCGTGTTCCAGGTCCACCAGCACCTCAAGCCCGTTGTCGTGCAGGCACGCAATGGTCTCATACGCCATCCGCAGGTTCTCTTCCGGAGTCGTTTCCAGCGACTTCGCCACATCCAGCAAGCGCGATTTCACCACCACTACCGCCGCAGGCACTCGCTCTTTGTGCCGGATCATGAACCGAACATCCGACCACTCCTCCACCTTGCTGCCCCGGCCGCGCGTCCTGCCGAACAGCGCCAGCCTCATCGCTCCCGTATCCACCGCACGCAGAGCGCTGGCCAGATCACCCACAAACTGGTTTGCCCCGGCAAAGCCGATCTCTGCGTAGCTAACCCCAAAATCGCCCATCCGCTGCAACAGGCTGACCGCATTGGGTATGGAGATGTCCAGGTTCGGCTGCTGCAGTCCATCGCGCAGGCTTGTGTCGAACAGTTCGATCCGTCCACTTCTGGTCTTCTGCATCTGTCCCTGTTCCCGAGCCGAAAATATTCTTCCAACTACATCGTTCCACGGCGCACCGCCGGACTTCCATCATACCTGTGCGCTATTCAAACGCGCGAAGCCGGGTGCCCCATGTCTCGCTCCTGAGACCTGGGATTTCAGCATTTCGTTCTGTCTTATCCTGTTCTCGTCTGTTCCGATCCGTGCTTCTATCGGTGTCGATCGGTGTTAAGTTTTCCCCGAATTCCCAGCAAATCCGCGTGTCAAGACCCTCGTCGCACCAATATCCCTCTAACCCACACCATGCCAACTACTTCGCTCCGCAAAATAGTTGGCATAGTAGTTTCCCTCCAACGCGTATCATTAAAGTATGGGGGAATGTTGGGTTGAAGGGGTGGGAGCGGATTCGCCGCCGCGAACTAGTCTCGAACAGGGCAAAAACATACTTGGCTCATCAAGCCAGCCAGGGGGTGCTAAATGACCTCCTCTAGCCTGCAAGATACACGAATAACGAATCTTCTGGACTCTTCTTTCACTTGGCCGGACAATTCTCGCGGACTCCAATTCAACATCCCGACTGGACTTGTCCCGCTTATGGCCCTCATCAAATTCAATGCCAGCATCTATCGGTCTGCCGCTGGGATTCGCGGCGTACTTGATACGTTGACCGAGACCAATCCCGATCTGCCAAATCATTGCATCAACAGCCAGCGAATGCGTAAGAAGTTGGCCGATCAACTAAGGGATGTCAACAGCGAAGTTGCGATGAAAGACTTTCGTATGGCCCGCGTACAAGTCGCCCGCGCCATACGCTCACTAAAAAGGACACCCCAGAGTATTGGCTGCCGACTGTCCGTGAAGCCTTTAGCCGCGTCGAAGATGCTCTCTCTGAAGTGAATCTCTACATCATCGCACCCGCTCTCGATTCTCACTACGACAATCCGCTTGCAAATTGGGATAATATCCCCAAACAGTTCACGAAGACTGCTCCGCATATCGAAGCAGCAGAGAGGGCGCTTGCGCTCGGTCTGTTTACCGCCAGCGCCTTTCATGCAATGGCCATCTTCAATGAGGGGCTAATGGTTCTAAACAGAAGGCTCAGAGCCGGGGTTGATCCAGTTGTGGACGATTGGGGCGAGATAGTAAAGAAGATCAACGATGCGTCTCAAAACAAACTCGCGTCATTCAGCCGCACCAAAAAAGCGCGCCTGCGCCCCTACCACGAAGAGGCAACCTCTGATCTTCGCTCTGTCAAGAATGCTTTTCGGAACCCCATGATGCACTTTACTCGCACCTATGAGAAGCACGATGCCGAAAAGATACTGGGTAAGGTTCGGGATTTCATGCTCCATCTTGCATCGAAGTCGCCGCGATAGTCCCAAACAATCCCAAGTAAAATAGAACTTTATCTAAAGGGAAAACTATGAACTCTCAGCCCATCACCGAACCCAAAACCCTCCAAGAGGCCATCGTCCACTTCTCGGACCCCGACAACTGCATCGCCTACATGGTGGCGAAACGCTGGCCGGATGGGGTCGTGAAGTGTCCGCGATGTGGGCGAAGTGACGCGGCCTACATCCCGGCGCGGCGAGTCTGGCAATGCAAAACCCGGCACCGTAAATGCCAATTCTCCGTCAAAGTCGGAACCATCATGGAAGATTCGCCCATCTCGCTCGACAAGTGGCTGGTCGCTATGTGGATGCTCTCCAACTGCCGCAACGGGGTTTCCAGCCATGAGATCAAACGAACCCTTGGCGTCACACAGAAGTCCACTTGGTTTATGCTTCACCGCATCCGCTGGGCCATGCGAGAAGCTCCAGGTGGATACGACGGCAAGCTCGGCACTCCCGGCCCTGCGGGAAACGCTGCGCTCGGCGAAGTTCACGCCAGCAAAGATAGTTGGGAACATGGCCCCAAGGCTGTGGAGGTGGACGAAGCGTTTATCGGGGGCGCAGTCGTAAATATGCATCGGTCGAAGGTAAAGGCCATGCGCGCTGCTGCACCGGCTGTAGCGGAAGAGGGGTACGAAAAACTACGCTACGACAATAAGGCCATCGTGGTCGGCATGTTCGACCGTGATAGCCGTCAGGTTCGCGCGAAGGTAATTCCCAACACAAAGCGCGAGACGTTACAG
>CAWERM010000087.1:0-37305 GCA_963810995.1 uncultured Acidobacteriaceae bacterium
TACACAGCGCTAAGCATGGGAGCCAGAGTGACGGATTTGTATAGTTGGTTGGCGCCCGCGCCTCCCCCTTCGAGGTCGACCACCAGGGCCAGCGGCTCGCCTCCGGTGTCCTGTTCCAGCGTCAGCTTCTGTAGCACGCCATCGTCCGTCAGCACAAAGTCGTCGGCCTTGAGGGTGAAGACCAACTCGCCTTCTTTGTTGCGGACCAGGGCTGGAACCAGAACGAGCGCGGAGCGTGCACTGAGGGTCGATGCTTGTGCGGCATCGGGAGCCTGCGCGACGTTCGCCGAGTCCGGCGGCGCAGGCGCGTTCTGTGCCGGGGTCTGCGCCAGGGCAGAAGCCACCGGAATTGCCCAAAGGATGCAGGTAAGCGCGAGTGCGGCGTAACGCCTCATGATTCACTCCCTCAGGACAAGTGTATCCGGGGCCGAGGGTTGTTTCACGTTGGCGTGTTGTCTAAGGGAGCGGGAGCCAGAAGAACCCGATGGGAGCGAGTGCCACGCGCTGCCTGTCGTCGCTGGGTTGCTCTAGACTCGATCGCTTCTTGCTGTCGGGGGTCAGGGTGAGGGTCTGCTCCTTCTTGTCGCGCAGCACCACAACCGTCACGGGACGTCCGTTACTGTCCTTGATCGCCTTGGTCCAGTCGGTGGAACTCGCTACGGCCTTTTCGTTGGCCCGCACCACCACATCGCCTGCGTGCATTCCCGCCAATGCCGCCGGCGAGTTGGCCTCCACGCTGCGCACCAGCAGGCCTCCGCCGCCAGCAACGCCGAAGAAGTCGGCAAGCTGTGAACTCAACGTCTCCAGCACCGCGCCGGTGTAGGAGGGGTTCATCAGCGTGGGGCCCAGAAAGCTGTTGCCGCCGCGTACGGCTGGGGCAGTAGTAGACACGGCAGGGAATAGGTCGCCCCCGATGGTATCCGGGGGCAGTGGCTCCGGAACAGTGAGATGCTGTTCCCATGCCTGCCGCTCTACTTCCTCGCGATTGGCGGTCTGCGTGGTCACGCTCATCTGTTGTCCATCGCGGCTGATAACGAGCGTGAGCTGCATGCCGGGAGAAGATTCGCGCAGCATCTTGCGCAGTTGGTCTTCTCCTTCGATGGCCTGCCCGTTCACACGCAGGATGACGTCATGCTCGCGTAGACCCACCTTGCCGGCTGGAGCATCGTGGTCCACCAGGACGATCTCCGCGCCGCGCGCCTGCTTCAGCTTCAGCGCCGACAACTCGTCCTCGGTCACGTCGCGCACATCCACGCCCAGGTACCCTTGCCCTGCACGCGCGGCAGGCGCGCCGCTTAGGAAGAAGAACGTAATCCGGGCTGCATCCGGGCTGCTAGCACGGGCGCACTGGCTCGCGACAGCCGAAGCCGCCAGCAAAACCAAGCCACATCCCAATGCCCTCTTCATCCCCTCAAACCTCGAGCCTTCTCCATCGAACCTGGTTACTACTGAATGTCCGCCGTCCCGGCCAACGCGTGCGTGCTGACCGTGCGGATGTATGGATTAACATCCGTGGTAGAGACGGTGCGCATCACTTTACGTACGCTGGAATCCGATTCCACCGGTTGCAACAGGCTGATGGCGCGTGTGCGGACATCCGGGCTGGAGTCGTGCATCAGCGCTTCCAGCACCGCGTCGCGCACTCGCTGGTCCTGGGCCACGTAGGGCTGTAATCCCTCCAGCGCGTTCATCCGCACGGCGGCGCTCTTGTCGTAGCGCAGGCTCACCAGCAGCGCGCTGCGTATGCCTCCGTCCTGTCCGCCCACGCACTGATGTCCGGCGCGGCACTCGTTGGCCAGCAGCGCCACCGAATCTGTACGCACTCCGTTGTTCGCGGCGTTCATCCCAATCAGCAGTAATTGGCGAATCTGCGGATCGTCAAACGAGCCTTGCACCGTCTCCGGGACCACACGGTTGTAGTTGACCTGCACGATCTGCGAGTTGGGTGTTCGAACAATTCCGCTGACGTTCGCAATGGTACCGTTGGTCGTGTTGCTCAGCACCACCGGAGAGGGCAGCCTGGGCTGGTGCGCCACCTGGTAGCGGTTGGTGAAGATGCCTGCCAGAAAACCCACCCCGACCAGCAGAGTCATCAGCGCCGGTGCGCCCTGCATGTGCCCCAGCCAGCCGAATAAATTGCTGCGCAAGCGAGTCAGGAAGCCATGCGGCGGAATCATGTCCAACGCCTCATCCAGTTGCATCCGAGCGCTCGCCAGCAGGTTGGGCGAAGGATCGACCATGGGATGGCACGCCAACGCTTCATGCATCGCGAGCTGCGCCTTTAACTCGCCGCTGCACGCCTCGCAGCTGGCCAGATGCTCCTCCAGCGAGGCCATCTGCTCATCCGGCAGCTCGCCGTAGGTGACAAGAACTATATTTTGCTGCGCTTTTTCGCACTTCATCGCTCTACCTCAACCGGCCTCAAGGAACTGCCACTTCAAAATGCCTTCTGCGGGTCTATGCGTCTGCCCGTCTACTCATCCGTATGCATCTACAACTCGAACCCCGAACCTAGTAACTCGAACCTAGCCTCTCAACTCCGTCAGCTCCGCCCGCAGCTTGCGGGTTGCGCGGAACAACGTATTCTTGGCCGTCTCCTCGGTGGTGCTCAACATCTCGCCGATCGTGCGCAGTTTCAATCCCTGGTAGTGCTTCAGTTCGAAGACCGTGCGCTCGCGCGGCGTCAGCTTGTCCAGCGCCTGGTGGATGCACTCGCCCATGCGCTTGCGGTCGAGTTCGCGAGCCGGGTTCGCCATGGAGCGGTTGTCTGTGATGTTCGACAGCAGGTCCATCTCGTCGCCGCGCGCATCCAGCACCGTGGCCGGGTCCTCGCGGCGACTCTTGCGCCGGCGTAGATGGTCCAGGCAGAGATTCGTCACAATCCGATATAGCCAGGTGTAGAACGAGCACTCGAAGCGGAAGTTTCCCAGGTGGCGATAGGCCTTCAGGAACGCTTCCTGATGCACGTCCTGCGCATCCTGCTCGTTGCCCAGCATGTGCAGTGCAAGGCGCAGCACGGGCTGGTCGTAACGCCGCACCAGCGAATCGAAGGCGCTGCGGTCGCCGCGTTGGGCCTCGCGGATCAGGTCGTCGTCCTCGGTGCGTTGCAGGGCGCGCGCGTCCAACTGAGCCTGGGTCAGCTTGCCGCC
This sequence comes from uncultured Acidobacteriaceae bacterium, assembly GCA_963810995.1. Lineage (GTDB taxonomy): Bacteria > Acidobacteriota > Terriglobia > Terriglobales > Acidobacteriaceae > Edaphobacter. The sequence continues at coordinate 3,150 of CAWERM010000087.1, forward strand.
GTTACGGTCGGTGCCGGTTCCGTATTGAGCCGCGGGCTTGGCCATCGCTGGGGACGATTCTATCGCTCCACAGCGACTTACGCCCACACGGGCCGCCGCATCCATCAGCGCGGAGAGCCGGAGCGCAGGGCTGCCGGCAGTCGCGCCTCGTAAGCGTCCAGCGCCAACCATGGCGGAAAGCGCTGTTGAAAGCTCTCCCTCAGGCTCCAAACCTAAAGCATCTGCATTCATCGTCTCTGACTCCGGAGTCAGCAAATGGATCACTTCTATAGACCGCGGCGAGCGGAAAAGGTGAGCGGAAGCAACCGGCAGCCAGCAACCTATAAACTGAACCCATGCCCCCAAGCTCTTCCCAGCCCAGCCTCTTTCCCGCCCCATCCTCCAAATCCGCCCTAAAGCCAACGGCGGGCAGATGGATCAGTGCCCACTGCGACGGCGGAGCGCGAGGCAACCCCGGCCCGGCGGGCTTTGGAGTGTTGATTCAGGATGCTGACGGTGAGGTGCTGGCCGAACTTTCGGAGTTCCTCGGCATCCAAACCAACAACTTCGCCGAATACTCCGGCCTGCTCGCTGCGCTAGACTTCGCACTCACCAGTGGCCACCGGCGGCTGCGCGTCGTCTCCGACTCGGAGCTGATGGTCAAGCAGATTCAGGGGAAGTATCAGGTGAAGAGCCCCATCCTGCGCCCGCTCTTCGACCAGGCCAAGAAGAAGATCGCGCAACTCGAAGCCTTCGAGATCACCCATGCCCTGCGCCACAAGAACAAAGACGCCGACCGGCTGGCCAACCAGGCCATGGACCGCGGCATGAGGCGCGGATAAAAACCACTAGCGTTGTACAGATTCCTCCTGTTTGCAAAATCTTGCACAACAGTGCGAGTCTGGTTGCGTCTAACCGACGGTCCCTATAGGGATGATTCTATCGTCTCGTTTTGATAGGGCGGGACATCAGTCCCACAGCAAGGGGCACAATTGCAATGCGGCTTCAGCCGCTGAGGGAATCTCGATGCAGCAAGGGATCGCACGCAATCGTTATAAACGCATGCTCGTCGCGGGTCTCATCGTCATCTCCGCAGCAACCATGCGCGCTCAGATCAATAATTCATCCACAAATCCAGCCGCGGATGTAACAGCGAAACTGCCGGCCTTCGAAGTAGCCACCATCAAGGCAGTGAGCCCGAATGGCGGTGGAATAAGAATAGCTGGTTTTCTTTCGTATCCGGGTGGCAGGGTTATCGTCGGACACACAACTGTGCAGACATTAATCTACTATGCGTTTGACGTTCAAACTTTTCAGATCTCCGGTGGCCCGGATTGGGCCGCTAAGGATTTGTACGATGTGGAGGCTCTTCCACCGGATTCTTCCGCCTCGCATTTGCAGAAGGCTTCTCCGTTTATAGCGAATCCCACCGACGAACAACGCAAGATGATATTGAGCCTTCTGATCGACAGATTTGGCTTGAAATTCCATCGTGAGATCAAAGAAGGCCCGATCTTCCTTCTTACCAGAGATAGTACCAAGCTTCAGATGCAACCCCCGAAAGATCCAGATGCTGATCCCAGGGCTGGTGTCCTGGACAAGGGAGGCATCTACGACGGGGAGGCACATGGAATCAATACTTCGATGCCGTACTTGGCTAAACAATTGACTCGAGGTCTGGGACGACCTGTGCTGGATCAGACTGGTTTGAAGGGATCGTACGACTTCGATGTCGCCCCCTACGATCCAACAAACACCGACTTCACCTCCGCCGCTATCGAGTCGCTGAAGCGAATCGGCCTCAAGCTCAAGGCAGACAAAGGCCCGGTCGAGACCATCGTAATCGACAGCGTGATGAGGCCCACAGAAAATTAGTTGTAGGTGACGCGCCGGTCGCCACGGGTGATGCGCCCTATGATGTGGAAGCGCTCGTTGGCGCGGTTGAGGACGGCCTTGGCCTTCTTCACCTCTTCGGCGCGGACCACCACAATCATGCCGATGCCCATGTTGAAGGTGCGCATCATCTCGTCCTGCTCCACGTTGCCCAGGTGCTGCAGATGCTCGAAGAGCGGCGGCACGGTCCAGCTTGCCAGGTCGACTACCGCGGCAGTTCCGCGCGGCAGAATGCGGGGCAGGTTCTCCGTAATGCCTCCGCCGGTTATGTGCGCCATGCCGCGCACAATGCCTGCGGCAACCAGCTTCTTCAGGATCGCAAGATAGCTGCGGTGGGTGCGCATCAATGAGGCACCTGTCTTGTCCTTCAGCTCGTTGACATAATGGTCCGCGCCATATCCCGCCACCTCAAACAGCAGCTTGCGCGCCAGCGAGTAGCCGTTGGTATGCAGGCCATTGGAAGGCAGGCCGATCAGCACATCGCCCGATTCGATGCCCTCGCCGGTAATCACGTCGGGCCGGTTGACGCACCCGACGATTGTCCCTGCCAGGTCGTACTCGCCGTCCGCGTAAAAGCCAGGCATCTGCGCCGTCTCTCCGCCAATCAGCGCACATCCATTGGCGCGGCATGCTTCGGAGAGTCCGCGAACCACAGTCTCAACGGTAGCACTGTCCTTCTCACGCATGCGTCCGGTTGCCAGGTAGTCCAGGAAGAAGAGCGGCGTCGCGCCCTGCACCGCAATGTCGTTGACGCAGTGGTTTACCAGGTCCGCGCCGATGGTGTGGTGGATGCCCAGTTCGAACGCGACCTTCAGCTTGGTCCCCACGCCGTCGGTCGACGAGACCAGCACCGGCTGCGGAAACCGCTCCAGGTCCAGTGCAAACAGCCCGCCGAAGCCGCCAATCTCCGAGAGCACGTGCTTGTTGAAGGTCTTGCGCGCCAGCATCTTGATGCGTTGCTTGGAGCGGTCGCCCGAGGTGATGTCCACCCCCGCGTCGTAGTAGGTGGCATGGCCCTTCACTTTGGGCGCAGCAGGAACCGTCTCTGTGTGTGAATTGTGACCCACAGCTTCGTGCGCGACGGGAATTCGCGGGCCCGCAAATGATGTGTCGGCGAGGGCTTGTTCTGCGTGGGGCGCTGCGGGCGATTTGGAAGGCTCTTCAGGCACTCGTATTCTCTTGGACTCATTGCGAGAAGACTACTCAGAAACATCTCGTGCAGACGTATCGAGCCGCAACCCTCTACAGACCCGCATATCGGCAGCCACGGCGGCGAAACACCAGTCTATCAGCCGCGCATGAGGATAAATGCGGCAGACCGGTTCCTCCCGAAGGGAAACTCCGGTCAGATGTCGAGGAAGCGGGCGCGTTCGGCGGCAGTGAGTAGGGCGCAGCTCTCGCCCATCGCGAACAGCCTGTGCCGGTTGCGCGCCAGCCAGTTGTAGGCATGATCGCGCAACGCCCGCGGCACCAGCCTAGCAATCGCCGCCAGCCATGCCCACACGCCACCCAGTACGCGGAGGCATCCCAGAATTGCGTCCGAACGAAGATCGACGCACTCTGCCACTTCGCCGAAGTGCTGCACCAATACCGCGGAGTTAGTCTGTAGCGCATCCAACCCGTGCCGGGCGAAGACCTCGGCGGCCAGCGGCTGTTGCTGGGTTGCAAAGCGTAGGTGCCCCTGAGGATCGTGGCGCAGCATCCAGCGCACGGTGCGCTGGCACAGGCCGCACGCGCCGTCGTAGAGCAGAATGCTGGCGCCGTCGACAGGCCGCGACTTCGTTTCCCCGCTGCTGGATTGGCTGTTGGGCACGCCGCCCTCCTATACTGATTCGATGCAGTCAAAAAAAAATAAGTTCAAGCCGCTTCTGCATTCGGTCGACATGGAACAGCGCGCGCAGGAGTATTTCCCCGGCGGCGTCAACTCGCCGGTGCGTGCCTTCCGCGCCGTGGGTGGCGCTCCGCCATTTATCGAGCGCGCCGAAGGAGCCTATCTCTTCGATGCCGATGGCAACCGCTACCTCGATCTGTTCGGCTCCTGGGGGCCGATGATCCTGGGCCATGCCTTTCCGCCTGTGGTTGCCGCTATTCGCGAGGCAGCCGGTCGCAGCGCCAGCTTTGGTGCATCCCACTCCGGCGAGGCTGTATTGGCAGAATTAGTTCGCCGCTGCTTTCCATCTGTTGAGAAGATGCGCTTCGTCAGCTCTGGCACCGAGGCCTGCATGTCGGCCATCCGTCTGGCGCGCGGATTTACTGGCCGCAACTTCATCGTTAAATTCGAGGGCTGCTATCACGGCCATGCCGACGCGTTGCTGGTCAAGGCCGGCTCCGGCGTGGCAACCTTCGGCATTCCCGGTTCGGCGGGTGTTCCGGCGGAGACAGCCCAGCATACGCTCGCTCTGCCCTACAACGATCTGGCGGCGGTGGAGGCAGCATTCGAGGCCCATCCGCAGCAGATCGCCTGCATCCTTGTAGAGCCTGTGGTCGGCAATGCGGGGACGATTCCACCCGCTCCGGGTTACCTGGAAGGGCTGCGGCGCATTGCAACCGAGCAGGGTGCTCTGCTGATCCTGGACGAGGTGATGACCGGCTTCCGTCTCTCGCTGGGCGGCGCGCAGCAGGTGTACGGTATCACGCCCGACCTCACTACGCTGGGTAAGATACTGGGCGGCGGCCTGCCCTGCGGTGCCTTTGGCGGTCGCGCCGATGTGATGGATCACCTCGCGCCGCTCGGCCCGGTCTACCAGGCCGGAACGCTCAGCGGAAATCCCCTGGTTATGGCCGCCGGGATTGCAACGATCAAGCACCTGATCGAACATGAGGCTGCGGTATATCCGCAACTGGCGTGCGTAACAAAAAGCATCGCGGAGGGAGTGGCAAATCTGGCGCAGCAGGCCAATGTTCCGTTAACCACAAACCGCGTGGGCTCCATGTTCACGTGGTTCTTTACCGCTGGACTCGTCACGGATTTTGCCTCGGCCAGCGCCTCCGACACTACAGCCTTTGCGCGCTTCCATAGGCGCATGTTGGAGGCCGGAGTCTGGTTGCCGCCCAGTCAGTTTGAAGCTGCATTCGTCAGCTCAGCACATGGCCCCACTGAGGTTGAACTCGTGCTCGTGGCTGCGCGTATCGCCCTCGCACAGTAACTGTTCGTCACGACTGCGCGGCGCGCTCCAGTTCCGCGATGTCGAGCTTCTTCATCTTCATCATGGCCTGCATCGCCTGCGGGGTCTTCAGCAGTTGTTGCAGCCGCGCCGGCACAATCTGCCAGGAGAGGCCGAATTTATCCTTCAGCCAGCCGCACTGGCTTTCGCTGCCGCCGTCGGCCGTAAGCTTCCGCCAGTAGTAGTCCACTTCATCCTGTGAATCGCAGCGCACCACAAACGAGATCGATTCGTTGAACTTGAACATAGGGCCGCCATTCAACGCTGTGAACCTCTGTCCGTCGAGTTCAAAAGAAGCAACCAGCACGCCGCCCTTTGGCCCTGGAGCATCGCTCGTGTTGCGCATTTCGCTCAGGCGACGCGAGTTCTTGAAGACAGTGAGGTAGAAGTCAACCGCCTCTTCGGCATTCTGGTCGAACCACAGAAACGGTGTGATGCGCTGTTGGCTTTGTACATCGCTCATGGGAGTCCTCCTGATGGTGTATGGATGGCGTTGTGAATCTTGGGGGCCTGTCTTCGTCGCCGGTCTCTATGCTCGTTCGACCAATGCTACGAGTTGCTCGGTTGCGATGGGCCAGCCCTGGTGGAAGCCCATCTGTTCGTGCGCCTCGCGATCAGCAATCGTCCAGTGACGAACCGTTGCGGTGTAGTTCGTGCGCCCGTCACCCAAGTCCTCGAAGGTGAGAATCATCGTCATGAGTGGCTTCTCCGACGGCTCCCACGCGGAGAGGTAGGCGTCGGTAAAGACCAGCCGCTGGTTGGGGACGACTTCGAGGTAGACGCCGCGAGTCGGCACTTCCTGGCCGTCTGGGCCGCGCATCACAATCAAGCAGCTGCCGCCGGGGCGCACGTCTAGTTCAGCGTGCGGAGTTGTCCAGGGTGGCGGCGTAAACCATTGTGTCAGCAGCGCGGGCTCCGTCCATGCGCCGAAGACCTTCTCCGGTGCAGCATGGATAACTCGAGTCAGGATGAGGTCGCGTCCCTCAGTCCGTGTAGTGGCTTCGATGACTGTCATACTCTTCTTGCTCCTCCGTCTCCGGATGATCGGTTGATGGGTGGCCCTCTACCTTGTTTGCAAATAAATCGGTTGCCGCCGGGTGACGCTCAGTCTTCTTTGCCTTTGCGTACGCGTCCGGCTGAAAGAGCGCGCGCAGAGCTCGTCGCAGATGGTCCAGGTTCTGGCGTATCACCTCGGGACTCTGATCTGCCTTGGCAAAGATGAACGAGCCTTGCAACACGGCCTGTATGAAGTTGCCCACACTCTGCGCGCTCCACTGTGCATCCGCTGCATAAAGTTGCCGGGCAGCCTCAACATCGCGCGTTAGTTCGGCGATGTGGGACGACAAGGCCAGCTCGCAGGCTACGCGGATCTCCGGGTGGGTCGCGTAGGTCTCCTGCACCAGGGTACCCAGCAGGCATGTGTAGTCTGCCAATTCGCCGGTAAGGATCGCCGCTCGAAAATCTAGATAGCCCAGCAGGCGGTCCATTGGGTCCGCTGCCAGATGGTATGGTGCCGCCGCAAAAAAGCCTTCGGTCATGGCCCGCCAATGGGCGACAGCACCCAGCGCCAGATCATCCTTACTCTTGAAGTGATGGAAGAAGCTGCCCTTGGTCACTCCCGCTTCGTGGCAGATGTCGTCCACCGCTGTGGCGGCATAACCCTTGGACCGAATCAGATGCAGCGCCGCATCCAACAGCCTTATCTTGGATCGGTTCAGTGCCGGAACATGTAGCTGCACGGAAGATTTACCTTGCTTTGCTGAGATTTGTTTTTTCTGCCCCATCATTTTCCCCTTGCCTCGACCCGTACTAAATGGTACGGTACCAACTAGTCGGTATGTTGTCAAGAAGATTTGAGCCTGGTCTTTCGGACAGACATGCGGACAACTCTAGGTATGGAGAACCAAGACGATGAAGACGCAAACGTATATCAACTTTGCTGGGAATTGTGAAGAAGCTTTCAAGTTTTATGAGAAGCACCTGGGTGCAAAGGTGCTGAGTGTATTTCGTTGGAACCAGATGCCGGATGCGGCAAAACACACCCCTCCGGGTTTCGAGAACGCGATCCTGCACGGACGCATTTCCCTTGGTGAGACGGTGCTGATGGCAGCCGATGTCCCCGGGGCTCAGCCTATGCGCAGTGCGTACCTGTCTCTCTCCGTCGCCAGCTCCGAGGAGGCAGAAAGGATCTACGCAGCGCTTACCGAGGGTGGCGAAGTGTTCATGCCCATGGCGGAGACGTTTTTTGCCTTCCGCTTCGGCCAGCTACGCGACAAGTTCGGCATAAACTGGATGATCCTCCACGAGCGTCCCATGCCGCAGAGCGTCTGAGAACGTCGGCGAGCAGCGCAGGTTTCCCAGCCTTTATTGAATGGATGGTAGACATGACTGTCCCGTTTCTCAGGAGGCTGCGGCGATGCTTTGGCTGGTAGCTATGGGAACGGCCGGAAGCGAGTATTTCTTGGGGCCGCGTTTGCGGGCGACTAGGATGCGTACGCGTTCCAGCAGTTCGGCGGGTGTACATGCTCCCTTGGGCAGGAATACGTCGGCTTGCCCAGCGCGGTCATAGGCAGTGACGGTCCCGGAGACGATCAGGGCGGGCAGTTGTGGGTGCAGGCCCTTGGCTCGGCGGACCAGTTCGTTGCCATCCATCTGCGGCATCATCAGGTCAATGAGCAGAAGATCCAGCGAGCCGGGCAGGGAACGAGCGATCACTTCGAGCGCTTCGTGCGGGTTGGTAAGCGCGATCACGCGATAGCCTCGGGTCTCCAGCAGAAAAGTCCGGACGGATAGGACGTGTTCGTTGTCGTCGACGCAAACGATGGTCTTCTTGGGGCGCATGGCTTCTCGCTTCTGCCTGCTGATACTGATGACCGGCTTCAGAACCGGTCGAGCAGTACAGTCTGGCGAATTAGACCGCCATGCGCGTCATCTGGTTGGCGGACGCGCCGGCCGGTTGGGTTAAGGTGGCCCGCGGTCCGTGCCCGTGTACTCGGCTCGGAGGATTGGAGGCTGTTTCGCCGCAGCAGAGAGGTGGGGAAAATCCTAGAAGCCACGCCCACCAGGGCAAGGCTCTCCTCTCTGCTCCGTGAGGAAGCAGCTTGCCAGTCGCCGATCTGCGGCAGACCGCGGGTGCGAGAGAGAGCCGGCAGCGTGGCGGATTGCCACGCGATCTCCGCGTACACAAGGGTCGTGGCTGGCATGGACCGAATAGACCGGTGTGTCGTCAGACGCTATGTCGGATGACATGAAGCCGGTTCGTCGGAGGCCGAAAAGCCATGTGCGATGTGCCGGAGAGTCGCGACCGCGAGGCCGTCGGCTTCCCTCAACTAATCTGGTTGAGATGCAGTTACTTTACTGTTTCTGGTACGTTGATCGGTTTGCTATTGCCGGGGATTGTTTCGTTCCTCAGCGCATCCTCACACTACGGAGGGTTACCCATCTTGGCAACTGCGAACAGAAGACGAATACAGACAGGTTTTTCTGCTTGCGCATTCACCGAATTTTCAAACTGCCCGTCCCTGTTGGCGATTCTGATCCTGCGTCTGTTGAAATTAAGTGCATCGCAGCAGGAAAAAGCGTCCGCTTGCTGTAGGAATGGTGCGTCCGCCCACACGCACATCCCAAATGCGGACTCCGTCGCTTGCCGCCTGAACGTAAATGCGGCTGGGTCGAAGCATCTCGATGCCCTGTTCAAAGACGATCGGCTGATTGCTCGCGGCAAGCCCATGACGAACCAGATAGGCGATGGCGCAGCCGGAAGCCGAACCGGTCGCAGGGTCCTCGCCATTGTAGAACTGCATGCGCGCGTGCCAGTCGGCGTCACCCCTGCCGTCAGTGCGGGTCGTGCAGTAGAAGAACCTCGCGTCAGTACGCGCAAGATAAGCCTGTGCCGCGGATTGCGGAATCGCAAGCCGCGCGGCCACCTCCAGCGATCGCAGGGGAACGATGCAGAAGGCCGTCCCTGTGGAGACGGTCTGGATGGGCAGTGCGGGGTCGAGGTCGTCGATCGCCAGGCCGAGTGCCTGTGCCACAGCCGATCGATCATGAACCTCGCCGAACGTCGGATCGTTCTGCCGCATGGTGCAGAATATGCCGGGACCGCCTTGTTGCACGGAGAAGCTCACGGGGATGGGACCAACCCGCAGATCCAATATGATCTCGCTTGCTCCGCGCAGTACTTGGTGATTGCCATAAAGCCAGCTCGCGGTGCCGAGCGTTGGATGGCCGGCGAACTCCAACTCCTCGCGTACAGTGAAGATGCGTACCTGAACTCCCTGCTCACGCTCCACCTCGGGCGCGCGCGGCAGGATGAACGTGGTCTCACTCAAGTTCATCTCGCGTGCAATCGACTGCATCTCTGCCGTGCTGAGGCCACGCGCATCTGCAAAGACAGCCAGCCCATTGCCTTCCAACGGCTTTTCGGCAAATACATCGACCACCGCGTAGTCGTAGGCCCGCTCTTCGGCTGGGGAAGTTGTCATGGAAGTTTCATCAACGTGATTTGACATAAAAGTTCCTCGAAACGTATCGTTCCATTAGACCGCAATGGAGCGAACTGCTCCAAGCCAGCCAGTCTGGCCGCGGACAAGGGATTTGCCGCACGATGATTCACTCTACCCACTCCGCGCCATGCTGTTGCTGTTGCAAGGCGTGGGTGTGCGTGTAAACGAATCGTAACAGGCAACCATCGATTCAAGCAGCGCGTAACCCACCCACAGCCAACGAGCCGGGTGGGTTTTTCAGTCTACGCAGCAAGTTCATCCAATCCGGCCCACAGCGCATCCAATTCCAGGGAAAGATAAATTACACGAGGAAAACAATATGTCACTACGAATCAACGACGTTGCACCCGACTTCACGGCAGAAACGACCCAGGGAACCATCCACTTCCATGAATGGATAGGCGACAGTTGGGCAGTGCTGTTCTCGCACCCTAAGGACTTCACACCGGTCTGCACCACGGAGCTGGGCGCGGTTGCCAAGTTGGAAGATCAGTTTGCCCAGCGTGGCGCCAAGGTGATCGGACTCAGCGTGGATCCGGTCGGCAATCATGAGAAATGGTCCGCGGACATCGAAGAGGTGGGCGGAGCAAAGGTCAACTTCCCCCTCATCGGCGACCCCGAGCTCAAGGTAGCCAAGCTCTACGACATGCTGGCAGCCGACGACGGCAACACCTCAGAGGGCCGCACCCCGGCCAACAACGCGCCGGTGCGCACCGTCTTCGTCATCGGGCCGGACAAGCGCATCAAGCTGACCCTGGCCTATCCCATGACCACCGGGCGAAACTTCGACGAGATCATCCGCGTGCTCGACTCCATCCAACTCACCGCCAAGCACAAAGTGGCCACGCCGGCCAACTGGCAGCAGGGCGGAGACGTCATCATCACCGGAGCAGTCAGCAATGAAGACGCTGACAAAATCTTCCCCGGCTACAAGACGGTGAAGCCGTATCTGCGCACCACCGCGCAACCGAAGTAGCCGTTAGCAACTGTTGCACCGCCGTGCGCTTTGCAGGTTCAGGCGCGCGCCGGAGATTGGCACCGATGGCGAAGTGGCTAACGCGCTGGTCTGCAAAACCAGTATTCGCGGGTTCAATTCCCGCTCGGTGCTCCAACAAATCATCACTATGTCAAATGAATAGCAACCGAGACGTGTGTTGCCAAACTACCGTTCCGGCGGCCTTGGGTTCCAAAAACGTGGAGCTCGCGTTCCGCGGCGGCTCTTGAGTACATTCGTTCTACATGGTTCTCCGCCAACAGCTCGTGTGCTAGGTGTATCAAGAATTCCCCAAGTGCTAATGAAGATGGAGCGGCAACAGCAAGTGGGCAAGCATGTCTGATCCAGGCCAATGCACATTCGCGAGCCGGACCTGCATGACGCACTGGAAGAGCGAGAAACATAGTACGCGATTCTGATTACTGCCATTACCTGACTGACGCGGCATTTTGCAGAGCTGCCGAGTCGGCGGTGAAATGTTTGGCACTACAAGCGGCTGGCAGATAGTTGTGCGGGTTCCAAATTTCCGCGCCTTCAACCTGCGTCGACGACCGAACAAGAAGAGAGCGCCCGGCAGACGATTCTGCAACAGCAGTCACAGGTATTTAATCCTGGGTTACTGAAAGTTCTCTTGCAATCGAATTATCACAATTCGGTAAAAATAGATCGTTTGGAATTTGCGTGCATCCAACAGGTGCTTCGCAGAAAATATATTTCAGACTGATTCTTAGCGGAAGCCTGCCTCCGAGCCGGGCCCGAGTTTAGGAACGCTTCACGTACATCTTCGATAGACAAGATCGAAGCGGGCCCCAACTCAATCCTTGCAATGGAGAACGCAGAACATGCTTGACTGCTCCCCCGCTGGCACTACCCGTTCGTTTTTCGCTCAACTCTTCAAAACACACTTCCCCAAATTTGACGGTCGAATACAGGCTGAGAGTTCTTCGCCGAGGCGAGGTAGTCCAGCAAATGAAGGCCTCATGGGTAACGCATCTGTGCGGGAATGCTCATGTTCGCGGACTTCTATGAGGGTGGGATTTGGCGAAATGAGGAAGAAGTGTGTCCGGCTGGCGCTGGTTAGCGCGGCGTTGGGGCTGCTGGTGCTGGGCGGCGCTCAGACCTCGCAGGCGCAGACGGCGCAGCCGGGCGCAAGCGTGACATCGATTTACGTCGATCTGGCTGAAGGCGCGGCAATCGATGCTGCCGGAAACGTCTATAGCGGAACCGACTCCGGCACCGGTATCTGGAAGTCCACCTACAGCAACGGCTCGTATACCACGGTGAATATCGGAGCCCTCGGGCTGGGATTGACCAGCGACAACATCTTCGCCCTTGCGATCGACTCCTCCGGCAACATCTATGCAGCGAACCAGGCTGCCGGCTCCATTTTCAAAATCGTACCGGGCAGCGGTGGAACCTATACGGCGACGACCATCATCACGGGTATTACAGGTGGTTCGGGAACGTCCGGCGTGGCAGTGGACGGGTACGGCAATATCTACACCAACAATTACGGCAACACTCTATACAAATACATTTATTCCGGCGGCACCTATACCCAGCATGTGATTGCGAGCAATTTCAGCCAGGGCAAGAGGCATGGCGGTAGATAACAACGGGTATATTTACCAGACCGATGAGAGCGATAACGAGGTCCGTGTGTTTATCCCCTCGGGTTCGGTTGCGACTACAACGACCTATACGGCCGGAACTGTGTTTACCGGACTATCATCGCCGGCCGGAGTGGCAGTCAAGAACGGCATCATTTACATCGGGAACGGCTCGGAATTACTGCAGGAGACGCCGAACGGCAGCGGTGGGTATATTCAATCCGTGGTGGCAACCGGATTTGATGCGCTGCGCGGCATCGCGCCGGACAACTCCGGAAACATCTTTGTCTCCGATCTGGACCTCGGCCTCAAGAAGGTGACCAATGCCCTGCAAGACTTCGGCACGGTGACAGTCGGCACGACCTCCGCGCAGCAGTCGATTGCGTTTGAAGTGCTTACTGCTGGAACTTTGGGAACACCGCAGGTCCTGACCAAGGGCATTAGCGGACTCGATTTCAAGCTTGGCACGGGCAGCACCTGCGTGGGGGCCCTTGCCGCAAACACTGCCTGCGTGGTGAATGTTACGTTTACGCCGCAGTACGCGGGCGAACGCTTTGGAGCGGTGGAACTGACCAACAGCATCGGGGCAGTGATTGCTACGTCACTGATGCAGGGGAACGGCAGCGGGCCGCAGGTGAGCTATAGTCCAGGTACGATCTCCACCGTGGCGGGCAATGGAACAGCGGGATTTAGCGGGGACGGCGGCGCAGCCACAAACGCGGAGATCAATGCGGACGACAATGGTCCTGCAATCGATGGCGCGGGCAACCTGTACTTCGCGGACCTGTACAACGGGCGCGTGCGCAAGGTGTCGGCGTCGACGGGCATCATCACCACCGTAGCGGGAGGCGGAAGCTCTCCCAGCAGTTGCACTGGCTCCACGGACGCAGTCGGCGATGGTTGCCTGGCGACCAACGCTGTTGTATCGCCCCAGTCGGTTGCCATCGACGGCGCGGGCAACCTCTACATTGCGGACGGCGGCAACAACCGCATCCGCGAGGTGAATGCGGCGACGGGCATCATCACGACGATCGCGGGCACAGGCGCAACAGGCTACAACGGGGACAATATCGCGGCCACCACCGCGGAGGTTGGCAATCCTTATGGCATTGCGGTCGATGGATTGGGCAACGTGTTCATCTCGGACACCAGCAACCACCGCGTCCGCGAGGTGTCGGCGGCCACGGGCATCATCACCACCGTGGCGGGCACAGGCACATCTGGTTACAGCGGAGATGGCTCAGCGGCCACCAGCGCGGAGATAACCAATCCCCGCGGCATCGCGGTGGATGCGACGGACAATTTGTATATTGCGGACTACGGAAACGAACGCATCCGCAAGGTTTCGAATACTGGGATTATCACCACGGTGGCGGGCAACGGCAGCGCCGGCTACAACGGTGACAACATTGCGGCCACCAGCGCGGAGTTGAACGTCCCCCTGGGTGTTGCGGTGGATGCGGCAGGCGATCTCTATATAGCGGACGCAGGCAACAATCGTGTCCGCGAGGTGACGGCGGCGACGGGAACCATCACGACGGTGGCGGGCAACGGCGCTGCGGGATTCAGCGGGGACAACGGCGCGGCGACCAGCGCGGAGCTGTACGGCGACCATACTCTTACGCTGGACAATGCCGGCGACATATACGTTACGGACTCCGGCAACCAACGCATCCGCAAGGTGACGACGACGGCGGCGCCCTTGGCTTTCGCCAACACTTATGTGGATAGCGTGAGCGCAGACAGCCCGAAGACGGAGACGATCACAAACATTGGCAACTCGGCGCTGACCTTTGAAGTGCCGGGCGTAGGCGATAACCCGGCCATCTCTTCGGGCTTTACGATCGGTAACAGCTCGACCTGCCCGCAGCTCTCGACCAGTTCGAGCGCCGGGACTCTGGCTGCGGGTGCGTCTTGCACGGACCTGCTGAACTTTGCTCCTCAGATCGCCGGCACGGTCAGTGGATCGACGGTGACGACGGACAATACGCTGAACGTTGTGACTGCCCAGTCCGTGGGCTTGAGCGGCACCGCATTGGCGCTGCTGACCAAGACGATTACGTTCCCGCAGCCGACCACGCCGATGGCGGTCAACAGCTCAGCAACCCTGACCGCAACTACCAGCAATAGCGACCCGGTCACCTACAGCATCACGTCGGGCGCGGCAACCATCAACGGGGCAACGATTACGTATACCACTGCGGGCACGGTAGTGATTGCGGCGAACTCGGCGCAGAACGGTGATTATGCTGCCGCAGCGACAGTGTCGCAAACGGTTGTGGTGAATGCGGCGGCCAGTTCTTATACCGCTCCGACGGAAAATGTCGGCAGCAGCAGTGGGACGCAGGCCGCGAGTGTGAACTTTACGACTTCCGGCACGCTTGGTGCGATCAATGTAGTAACCAAGGGCGCGCCGAACCTCGACTTCAACTATGTGAGCGGAGGCACTTGCAGCGTAGGATCGACTTACACGGCAGGCGAGGCATGCACCGTGGAGTATAGCTTTACGCCTAAGTATCCGGGCGCGCGTGAGGGCGCCGTGGTGCTGGAGACCGGCGGCGGATCGGTGCTGGGCACCTCGTATCTCGGAGGTACCGGAATTGCTCCGCTTGGCTTGTTTACCACCACCTCGCAGACGCTGAACGTGACGGGCCTGAGTGGCGCGCGCGGACTTAGCGCGGACGGCTACGGCAACCTGTATGTGTTGGAGACCGGCAATGGCAACGTCGACAAGATTGCGGCGGGAACCAATACCATAACTACACTGACGACGCTCGGCACTGGTACCGGCGCTACGGCTGTGGATGGCGCGGGCAACCTGTACGTGGGCATCGAGGCGGCCGGCACAATCTACGAGTTGGTGGGCGGCAAACTGCCCGCGATCACCCTGGTGACCGGCACCTGCGGCAACGACGACAACCTGGAGACGGATGGCGCGGGCAACCTGTACTTCAGTTGCTATTCGGGTGGCGCGATCTACCGGGTGAATACGGGCAGCCATTCCCTGACGCAACTGCTTGTCGGCGGGGCGGGGCATCGCTTCATTGGCATGGCGGCGGATGCGGCAGGCAACATCTATGCGCCCGACTACAATACCCCTACATTCTGTATAAGCTGCCTTTTGGAGCGAACAGCCTGACCACGCTGGTGACCGGCGGCGCGCTCGACCAACCGCATGGCGTGGCGGTGGACCCGGCCGGGAACATCTACGTCACCAACATCAACGGAAGCAACATACTGCGCTACGCGTCCGGCACCTATGGCCTGACCGTCCTTCCTGCGGCGGGCCAGCGCGGCATCGCCATCGATGGCGAAGGCGATCTCTATACCTTGACCACCGACTCCACCATTGCTGAATACACTCGGACTACAGCTCCGGGGCTGACCTTCCCCAATACCCCGGTCGGCACCAGCAGCAATTCGTTGCAGACGGTCGAATTCGAGAATGACGGCAACGCGGCGCTGGCCATCACCAGTTACAGCGCTACTACGAATTTCAACGTGGGCGGATCGGGCAATACCTGCGCGACCGGCTCGCTTGCCTCCGGCGCAACCTGCTCTGTCGGCGCTGTATTGGCCCCAACTGCGGTTGGCTCTCTCACCGGCACAGCGAGCATTGTCGATAACACGCTGAATGTGACCGGAACATCGCAGAACATACCACTCTCCGGGACTGGCACTTTGGGATCGAAGACGATCACGTTCCCGGCATTGGCGACACCGGTAACGGTCAACAGCACGGCGACGCTGGCTGCGACGGCCAGCAATGGCGATCCCATCACGTACAGCATCATTTCCGGCACAGCGACGATCGCCGGATCGACGATCACCTATACCAACGTGGGGCCGGTAACGATTGCGGCGAACTCTGCCGCGACCAGCACCTATGCGGCCGCAGCACAGGTGACGCAGACCATCGTGGTCAACCAGATTGCGCAGACGATTTCCTTCACGCCTGCTAGTCCCGTGACCTACGGAGTCTCTCCCATTACTTTGAGTGCGACTGGCGGAGCGTCGGGCAATGCCGTCACCTTTAGCATCGTCTCCGGTCCTGGATCGATCGCCGGCAATATACTGACCATTACCGGCGCAGGCACGATAGTGGTTGCCGCGAACCAGTTGGGCAACACCAACTACTCGGCAGCTCCCCAAGTAACGGCCAGCATTGTGGTGAACAAGGCCACAGCTTCTGTGACACCCGCCTCGGCCACGAAGATCTACGGCACATCCGATCCGAGCTTTTCGGGGACACTGACTGGCTTCCTGCCCAGCGATGGAGTAACGGCGACCTATAGCCGCACCGCGGGCGAGTCGGTTAGCGGCAGTTATACGATCAGCGCCGTTCTGGCTCCGACGGCAGTGCTGTCGAACTACAACATCACCTACAACACGGCGCCGTTCACCATCACCAAGGCGACCTTGACGGTGACGGTAAACCCCGCGAGCAGCATCTACGGCGCGGCATTCCCGGCCTTTAGCGGCACGCTCTCGGGCGTGGTTGCGGGCGACGGCATTACGGCCAGCTACTCGACCACTGCGACCCCCACCTCACCGGCGGGTGGCAGCTACTCGATCACCGCAACGTTGAACGATCCCAACTCGAAGCTGAGCAACTACAACGTCACCAACACACCTGCAACACTGACGATCAACAAGGCTGCGTTGACGGTGACGGTGAACCCAGCGAGCAGCATCTATGGCGCAGCTTTCCCGGCCTTTAGCGGCACGCTCTCGGGCGTGGTTGCGGGCGACGGCATTACGGCCAGCTACTCGACCACCGCGACCCCGACCTCACCGGCGGGCGGCAGCTACACGATCACCGCGACGTTGAACGATCCCAACTCGAAGCTGAGCAACTACAACGTCACCAACATTCCGGCGGCGTTGACCATCACCCAGGCTACGAAGACGATTGTCTTCCCGGCACTGGCATCGCCGGTTGCGGTGAACGGTACGGAGACCCTGGCGGCAACGACCAGCAACGGTGACCCGGTCAACTACAGCATCGTATCTGGTGCTGCCAACATTAACGGCACGACGATCACCTTTACCAATGCCGGCTCGGTTACCATTGCGGCCGATTCTGCATCAACCACCAACTATCTGGCGGCAGCAACTGTGACCGATACTGTGGTGGTCAATGCGGCAGCCATTTCGTATGCCGCACCGAGTGAACCGGTTGGCAGAACCACTGCAACGCAGACCGCAACAGTGAACTTCACCGCCGACGGTACCTTGAGCGCGATCAACGTGCTGACGCAGGGCGCGACCGGGCTTGACTTCAACGTTGTAGGCGGCGGCACCTGTTCCGTAGGGTCGGCCTACACGGCGGGCCAGGCCTGCACGGTGCAGTACAGCTTTACTCCGCAAGAGCCGGGAGTGCGGCTCGGCGCAATCACTCTGGTATCGGACAGCGGATCTTTGCTGGGTACTTCCTACCTGGGCGGCACAGGCACAGGGCCGCAGGCCATCTTCAGCAACGGCGGCCAGAGTGTCTTCCAGAACACCTCTGGATATCTCAATGGGATTACCACGGATGCCTCCGGCAATGTGTATTACTCGACCTACGGCACGGGCAACAATGGAGTCTATAAAGTTGCTGCCAATAATGGAAATACAACCCAGATCGCGTCGGTCTCATTCGGATCGGGGATTGTTGTCGATGGCGCGGGCAATATCTTCTATTCGGACTACGGCGCCAACACCGTCAATGAACTGGTGGGTGGAACGGGAACACCCGTCGTGATTGCCAGCGAGCCGAATCCGGAAGGGCTAGCACTGGATCTTCAGGGGAACCTATACGTAGATGTAGGCGTGAATGTCATTAAACTTTTGGCGGGCAGCTTTGCTCCGTCCACGACATACGGAATGGGACTGGCCCACGCGCAAAGCGTTGCGGTAGACGCTGCGGGCAATGTGTACATCACGGACCGGGATGGCAAACAAGCAGTTGTGGTGACGCCGGACGGGCTGACGCAAACTCCGATTGCGACGGGAATCCGCACTCCGGCCGGAATCACGCTGGATGCGGCCGGCAATGTTTACATCGCCGTGATCGGCGGCGCGGAAGTGGAAGAGTATGCGGCCGGGACGTACACTCCGACCACTCTTGGCTCATTTACGCAACCGGCCTTTGTCGCGCTCGATCCCAGCGGCAATGTTCTTGTGGTTGACCGCGGCGCAAACGCTATCGAGAAGCTGACCAGGGCAACGCCTGCCCTGCTGAGCTTCGCCACCACTCCGGAGGGCTCAACCAGCAGTGACAGTCCGCAGACGTTGACCCTGGGCAACGATGGCAACGCTCCGCTGGTGCTGAGCGGCTTGTCAACGGCAACCACCAGCTTCACGCTGAGCGGATCTTCGACCTGCACCTCCAGTACAAACCTTGCAATCAACGGCTCCTGCACCATTGGCGTGAACTTTGCGCCGACGGTCCCAGGCAGCCCGTTGACCGATGCCGTAACCATCACGGACAACAACCTGAACGTGGCGGGAGCCGTGCAGTCGGCACCGCTGAGCGGCACAGGCACGCAGCAGACCGCGACCGTCACGGTTGCACCGGCGACGATCAGCTACACGACGACCCCGACGACACTGTCGGCCGCCGTTGCGTATCTTGGCGCGACTGCACCCAGTGGGCGGTGAGCTTCACCATCGATGGCGGCAGCGCTGTACCGGCCACCTGCACAGGAACTTCTTCACCGCTGACCTGCACGGCCAGCTATGCGACCGGGACCTTGTCTGCGACGACCCACACGATCACCGCGACGCTTGCGGCTGACACGGACTTCGCCACCGCATCCGGATCGGCGGCGCTCACGGTCACTCCGATTGCGCCGACCATCACGTTTACGGTTCCCAACCACACCTACGGCGACGCGCCGGTTACGCTTGCGGCAACGTCGAACTCCGGCGCGGCCATTATCTACTCAGTGGTGAGCGGACCGGCGACGGTATCTGGGTCGACACTAAGCATCACAGGCGCTGGCCCGGTGACGGTGCAGGCTGCGCAGATTGCGGCCGGCAACTACATTGCCGGAACGCAGAACGCGAGCTTCACGGTTGCGCAGTTGGCGCTGACCGCGGCCATCGTCAACAATCCGACGAAGACCTACGACGAGACCACCAGCGCATCGCTCACTTCGACTAACTATCAACTGACGCCGCTGGTGGGCACCGATGCCATTACGGTAACGCAGCCCACGGGCGCCTACGCATCGGCAAGCGCGGGACCTGAGGGAGTGACTGCGGCACTGTCGGCGGCAAACTTCAGCGCGGTCTCCGGATCGCTGTCGAATTACATCCTGCCTGCGGTAGCTACCGGTCCGGGCACTATTAACCAGGCGGCCGCTTTTGTCACACCGGCTGCTGCAACCAAGATCTACGGGACGATCGATCCGACGTTGACTGGCACACTCTCCGGCTTCGTTGCATCGGACAACGTGACGGCGACCTATAGCCGCACGGCGGGCGAGCAGGTGCTTGGCTCGCCGTACAGCATCTCTGCTGTGCTTGCTCCGTCGGCTGTGCTGTCGAACTACAACATCACCTACAACACCGCGGCGTTTACGATCACACCGGCGGCGCTAAGCGCAACGATCGTTGGTTCGCCAACGAAGAGTTACGACGGCACAACGACGGCGTCGCTGACCGCGTCCAACTACCAGTTGAACGGTATGGTGTCCGGTGATTCATTCCTGATAAATCAGCCAGTGGGCACATATGCGGCAGCCACTGCAGGACCCGAGGGTGTGACGGCATTACTGTCCGCGTCGAACTTTAGCGTGGGCAGCGGCCTGCTGACGAATTACATCCTGCCCTCGTCGGTGACTGGCCCAGGAACGATCACCAAGGCTGTTACCAGCTCAACCATTACATGGAACACGCCGGTAGCCATCACCTACGGAACTGCGCTCAGCGTGACCCAACTCAATGCGACTCCACCATCGCGGGCAGCTTTAGCTATAACCCTGCGTCAGGAACGGTACTCGGCGCCGGGACTCAGACGCTGAATGCAATCTTTACTCCCACCGACACAACGGATTACCTCAGCGGAAGCGCATCCGTCATGCTACAGGTGAACCAGGCGACGCCCACGATCGCCTGGGCGACCCCGGCTGCAATCCCCTACGGGACGCATCTGAGTGCGACACAGCTCAACGCAACTGCGTCCGTGGCTGGTAGCTTCTCCTACAACCCTGTTGCTGGGAGTGTGTTGACGGCCGGCTCGCATGTATTGACGGCGACATTCACTCCGACGGATACAACCGACTACTCCACAGCGACGGCAACCGTAAATATAACGATTACGCCGATTGCACTCACAGTCACTGCTGGTAGTCCGACGATGATCTACGGCAGCACGTTGCCAACGATTGCGCCCAACTACAGCGGCTTTATCCCGGGCGATAGCCCGTCCAGCCTGACCACGCAGCCGACCTGCACGACCACCCCGCCCAGTCCCAGTAATGTTGGAAGCTACCCAACCAGCTGCACAGGCGCAGTGGATGCAAACTACGTAATCAGCTACAAACCGGGCACGCTGACCATCACCCCCGCTCTCCTCACCGTCGCCGCTAATAAACTAACCTTTGCCTACGGCGGGGGTGATGGCGACAACGACGAAGACGACGTCGCCTACCCGATGACATACACCATCACTGGTTTTGCCCCAGGTCAGACTGCTGCAACCGACCTCACAGGTAAGCCGTCGGAGACCAGCAATACGCCGGAAGGCGGTCCGGTTGGCAGCTATACCATCACCATGGCAGCCGGTAGTCTTAAACTGAACCCCGCCTATAGCAGTGACTACACAATCAGCTACGTCTCCGCACCGCTAACCATTGTGCCGGCCGTGCTGACCGTGACAGCTACCAGTCAGAGCAACGTCTACGGCGGGGTGGATCCGGACAACTGTGGCCATCCGGAGCGCCACCTGACCTACACCATCACTGGCTTTGCCTATAACCAGAACCAGTATCAGGTTCTCAACGGTTCTCCCACGGAAAGCACAACGGCTACCGCGAAGAGCAATGTTGGGACCTACCCGATCACGATTACCCAGGGAAGCCTGACGCTCAATCGGAACTACGCAAGCGACTATACGATTGTGTATGTCAACGGCACGCTGACGGTAACCCCGGCCAAATTGTATGTAGTGGCTAACTCCTACAGCCGCCAGATCAACACGGCTAACCCGGCCTTCGGCTACACCATCAACGGCTTCGTCAATGGCGACACCCAGAGTAGCGCGACCACTGGCGCACCGGCCTGCTGCGCCACTACGGCCAACACCGGCAGCCCGGCGGGCATCTACCCCATCACCATTGCGGCGGGTAGCCTGGCGGCGAAGAACGGCAATTACACGCTCAACTTCGTCAACGGCGCCCTGGTCGTCTACAACCCCAGGGACAGGAACGATCAGCACTGCGACGGCAACGGCAACTACCGACAGAATCCCCAATACGACAACGATAACTGGCCAGACCCCTCCAGCTATAACTTCTACTGGGGCAACGGTACCGGCGGTCCTAATATCAACCGTTGGAATTGATAGCAATTCTCCAGCTCTGTGACTGAATCAGATTTGGGCCTGTGCCACCCTTCTGTGGCCAGGCCCTTTCTCTATCCCCACTCAGCACTCATCGAGTCAGCACACGGCATTTTCGAATCGCCTCCTGATTCGTCGAGAGAAGATCGGTAATGATGAAGTCGGCGAGAGTCCAGAAACGTGACGGAGTGCCGGCAGCTCAACCGACGATATCGGGCATTCCGCATACCGAGCGATTCAACGGTACTGGCCTTCTGGGGAGCAGACTGGGGTTGCATGGAAACCCGGAAGCGACCGTTGAGTCAGACAGATAGATCGAGTGGAAGGTAGAACCTTCCATGCGTCACAATGAGATACCCCGCGACCGTGAGGGTTGTCGACAGCGGTATCAACCATCGCTTGGGTATGTGCCGCTGGGCGGCCCAAGATGACGCGCGTCGAGGCGGTTTCGGGTTCGTGCCCTCCCACCCTTGCCGCGATAAAGCTGCGTCAAGGATGGGGCACCCGCCTTAGTGGCTTATTAAGGGTGGGGCACCCGGCAGGATCGGATCGGTATTAGCCGGAGTGGAACGGGCCTGGGCGAGTGCCGCGTCGCGCAGCCATTCGCCAACCTTCTTCCCGGCGCTCACCGCTGCTGCTTCGACCTCGGAAAGCTCCGCCTCAGACAACCGGGTGCCGATGGAATTGGTGCGGTACTTCTCGGAGGTCCGGGCAGCGGGAACCGCTGGCGGAATCAGTGAAGGCGGCTTCGAGTCGGTGGTAGACACTACGAATATGACCCCGGCAGAACTTACATCCGTCACTCACTTGGATGCCGGGTTGTTGAGCGTGGTTTTCGTAAGGGCTTTTGGATCATCAAGTTCGCACCCGGTAACTTCATGGGTAGCATTCGCTACCTCCGTGTTCACGCGCGGAAACGAGAACTCGCAAGCTGCTGAAAGCAAGTGCGTTAGCCATCGTGAACAAACGTCTACGAACGTATACCCCGTTGGGGATGACGTGTCCCTATCATTCCGATGCCGTAGGCAGCGTGCTTTTTCGCCGGTCGTGCCGAGGATGCTGGGATGGAGCCTCGGTGTTCACAAGTCGCGAAGCTGATCTTTTGCCTTTCGGTGGCCGCCGAGTGCCGCCTTTTCCAGCCACGCGCGAGCTTTATCACGATCCGGAGATACGCCAATTCCCAGCAAATAAGACATGCCGAGGCTGAATTGAGCCTTGTGGTCTCCCTGATATGCTGCTTTGTGCCACCACATGATCGCTTGCTTCTCGTCGATGGCGGTTCCGATGCCTTCGCGGAATGCGGAGCCTAGATTGGTCTGGCACCAAGCATCACCCCGGATCGCCCCTTCGCGATACCATTCGAAAGCCTTACGAGGATTGCGCCCCACACCTATGCCCTTCTCATACATGAGACCAAGGTTTCCCATGGCGTCTGTTGATCCATTCTTGGCTGCGCGGTTGTACCAGAGTTTGGCTAAGCGTTGGTCGCGTGGTGCTCCTTTGCCCATTTCGAAGCAGTATCCAACAAAATTCTGCGAGAAACTGTCTCCCTGCTGAGCACTAAGCAGCAGAACAGGGAAGGCATTTTTGTAGGACTTGATTTGTCCATCCGACCGAAACAGAGTCTGTTGCACCTGTTCGTTCATACTCCAATTCTCCTTCACGAAACAGGTTGGTCTTTCGTTGACTGTTTATGGCTGCGCCAACTCGGCTTAACCCTGTCCTTCGTATTAGGGCGGCCCGGACGCGGTGCCGTATGTGGATCATGAGTCGATCCGCTTGCCCCACTCGTGTGTTCGGAACTCTGATTTGGTGGTTTCGGAAGGCGTCCCTTTCCTCCGGTTCCCCGAGCGCCCCCTGCTGCTGCGGGTGCTGGTGCTGGTTCTGGTGCATCCTCATGAGGTCCAGCGGGGAAAAGAGTATTTCCATTATCTAACTTGATGCGGTTATTTGCGTCCCTCTGGGCGATTTCATCGGCGTCTGACTGGCCAACTTTGGGCGGATCGACCAGCTGCTTAATTACGTAGGCCCCCTGTCCAATAGCGACAACGGGAGTAAGGTCGATTACTACTGCTCCCGCCGCTTCGGTCGCTTCAGCTACATCCTCCGCCGCTTCCTCCAATACCGCAGGCCAGTGTCCATCTGCGTCAACGCTTGTTAGCGGATTGTTGTAGACGTAGCTGTATAGGTTGAGCGACTGCGGATTGTCTAGCTTCGCATACGGGACGGGTTCTTCCTGGGCGCTCCAGTCGGGCGACATGAACCTTCCCATGCTGCTGCTGTAGTATCTGGCCCCGAAGTAGTCGTTGCCTGATTCGGAGTCCCGTTCTTTGCCGGTATAGTGATGTTCGGTGGCGTCGTCTTGGCACGGGGTGTACCCACTCAAAGCTACAGGCGTCAACTGGTCGCCGTAGGGCAGGCTGGTGTAAGCGGTCGCGCAGCCGCTGGCACCAATCTCCACGCGCTTCGTGTCCAGCCAGTCGGTCAGCTCGAATACGGTATCGTTCGATGCGCCATCGTATGTTGCAATCAGCTGCCCTGCCGCATACACATTCGTATGGATCCAGTTACCGTTGCCGTCGATCTCGGTCAACTGCTCACCCGAGGGGCCGATCACATAGGTGTTGGTCAGCATGAAGCCATTGTTGGGAACACCATTCGAGTTAAGTGACGAGTCGCAGCTCCAGGACGAGATCGTTCCCTTGGCCACACGTGCGCCTTCGGCGTCGTACAGGTAACCGGTCATCAGGCCACCCACGCCGGCAATTGGAATTTGATACACCGCGCAGATGCGTCCCTCGCCATCGTAGAGATACTGGTTGGCATTGTCGGCCGTCACGTTGCCCGCCGCATCGTAACCAAGGGACCCGCCCGTTACCTGATTGTTGGCATTGTATTGTGGCGTAGTGCTGGCAGGCAACGAGGCACCTGAAGACCCGCCAAATATCTCGCTGGTTCGGTTGCCGAAGCTGTCGTAACTCCAACTGACCTGCAACCCTTGATAAGGCCCTGACGTGGCCGACCCACCCACTAGCCGGTTCAGCGAATCGTAGCCGTTAGTTCCGAAGCTCCAGGTACCCATCACCGAATCAGTGTAGCTCAACAGATTTCCATTCGGTGCGTAGCCGGAAGCCTCACCCGCGGGGGTGATGGTGTAGCTGTACGCCGGCACAGTCATATATCCCGCATTGCTACCACCATTCATGCCGTTGCAGGTCGCACTGAAGGAGGCGGTCTGGTTGGCAGTATCAGAGGCGGTACAAGAGAGCCCCACGTTCCCCGCGATGCCTGCCTGCGTGCTGCCTAGGCAGGGTCAGACCTGTAGAACATCTCCATCTTTGGCGACCATCTCGTAC
The DNA here is from genome assembly GCA_963810995.1 of uncultured Acidobacteriaceae bacterium. GTDB lineage: Bacteria > Acidobacteriota > Terriglobia > Terriglobales > Acidobacteriaceae > Edaphobacter. The sequence goes on from CAWERM010000087.1 coordinate 28,201, forward strand.
AGTACGGGGTTAACGAAAAAGCCGAGGAAGAGCCGCGAGATCAGTCCCGCGACGATTACGATGGCAAAAGGTTTTTGCGTGTCGGAGCCGATACCGGTGGAGAGAGCCGCGGGCAACAGTCCTAGGCAGGCAACCAGGGCGGTCATCATAATGGGCCGTAGCCTTAAGAGCGAAGCCTCGCGGGTTGCCGTGCGGATATCCTTGTTTTCCAGGCGGAGCTTGTTGATATAGGAGACGAGAATCACGGCAGTTTCCACCGAAACACCCATCAATGCAAGCAGTCCAAGCGCCGACGACACACTGAACGGCGTGTGGGTCAGCTTAAGAGCGATCAGGGCGCCCACAGGCTCGGTCAACAGAACCCCAAGAGCGATCGTGAACGGGAATTTGAAGTTCCCATATAACGCAAACAGAATCATGAATATGATCAAGCACGGCAAGCGGGCCAATGAGTTCCATCTGGAGCTTTGCTTGAAGCAGCTCGTCATATTCACCGCCCCAGGTGAGCCGATATCCGGCGGGCAAGGACTTTGAAATATCCTCGATGGCTTGCTGGCCGGCGCACCACGGCACTCTGTAGGTCACGCCCTTCGATGCTGTACTGCACGCCGATATAGCGTGAGTTGTTTTCGCGATAGATGAACGACGCTCCACTGGCCTCATGAATATTCGCAAGCTCACTCAAAGGGATTTGCTGGCCGGATGGCGTGCCGACCAGCAGGTTGCCGATCTGCTTTGAATTCTCCCTGAATTGAGGTTTCATGCGCACCACCAGATCGAAAAGCTTCTCGCCCTGGATGACCTGGGTTGCCGCCTGGCCGCCTACAGCCGCCTGAACGACAGCCTCAACGTCGGCTACGTTGATGCCGTAACGAGCGATTTTGTCGCGGTCCACATCGATCAGCAGGCTGGGCTGGCCGAGTTCACGAACAACCGTCAGTTCGGTAAACCCAGGCACCTGCGAGAGCCTACGCTTGATGTCCAGCGCCTTGCTCTGCAGAACATTCAGATCGGGGCCATATATCTTTACGGCAAGCGCGCTTTTCAGGCCTGTCAGTGCTTCGTCCACCGCATCTTCGGCAGGTTGTGTGAAATTGAAGATGACTCCGGGAAACGCCGCAAGTTGCTTCTGGATGATCCTCGGTCAACTCTGCCTTGTTATGAATCGGGCCGGTCTTCCACGAGGCATCGCCATAAGGCTTCAATCCCACGTAGAACTCGTCATTGAAGAACCCCGTGGGATCGGTGCCGTCATCCGGACGCGCAAGCTCGGATGCAGTGTCGGTCACCATGGGATACTTCATCAAGATATTGCGCACCTGCGGCGAGAACTTGCTTGCGGTTTCGAAGGAAACCGTATAGGGCATGGTTGCTCGAATCCACAATGCTCCCTCGTCTAGATGGGGCATGAATTCTCCGCCAATAAAAGGCACCAGCATGAGCGTGGCGGCAAAGATCACGGTGGCCCCGAACATGGTTGACTTGGGGTGATCGAGGCACCAGTCGAGTTGTACGGCATATTTGTCGCGTACCCACTCAAACGGCTTGTTGACGCGCTCGTGGACACCCTTTTTGAACCAATATGCGCACATGACCGGGACGAATGTGAGGGTTAAGATCAGCGCGCCAACCAGCGCGATCGCCACTGTGTCGGCCATTGGCTTGAAGAGTTTTCCGGAGGGCCCGCTCAGCGCATAGATCGGCAGATAACCCGCAATAATGACGGCGACGGAGTAAAAGATCGGGCGATCGACGTCCTTAGCTGCCTTCAGAATCACTTCTTGGAGGTCATATTCCTGGCCTTCGCGCGCACCCAGCTCGCGGAAGATGTTCTCTACCATCACCAGGGTCCCATCGATGAGAATTCCAAAATCGATGGCGCCGATCGATAGTAGGTTTGCCGGTATTCCTTCCGCGTGCAAGAAAATGAATGAAAAGAGCAGGGATACGGGAATGGTGAGCGCCACGATCACCGCAGCGCGAATGCTGACCAGAAAAGCCATCAGGACAAGAAGAACAAGTGCCATCCCAAGCAGCAGGTTATGTTCGACCGTGTCGATGGTCAGTTGCACAAGATCGCTTCGGTCATAGTACGGAAGCACTTTAATATCGGATGGCAGGACGTGCTCGTTGAGTTCGCGGGTCTTATGCTTCGACGCCTTTCAGCACATTCTGAGTCTGCTCCCCGCGTCGAATCATGATGACGCCTTCGACGGCATCATCTGTTTTGTTGAATCCGAATTCTCCCAGGCGTGGGGCGTTTCCTATGACGACTTCCCCAATATCTTTTATGCGTATCGGGGTACCGTTCTGCGATCCCACCACAATGTTGCCAATATCCGCGGTGTCCTGAACAAGGCCGAGGCCCCGGACATAATAGAATTGGTCGCCCTGGGTATAGAACCCGCCTCCCGCATTGGAATTATTGACGGACAACTGTTGAATCACGGTTGGCACGGTGAGGTGGTATGCGTACAGTTTTGCCGGATCGAGCAGCACTTGATACTGCATGACCGTGCCGCCGAAGCCGGAATCGTCGGCGACCCCGGCCACTTGTTTATATTCGCGTTCGACCACCCAGTCTTCGAAGGTCTTCAGTTCCTGCGGCGTGCGGTCGGGGCTCATCAAGACATATCGATAGACAAGTCCCGACGGGCTGGCCAGCGGAGCAAGCGTGGGAGTTACGCCTTGGGGGTAGGTCACCTCGCTAAGCCGCTGAAATACCACCTCCCGCGCAAAATAGTCATCCGTGCCATCGTTGAATGTCATAATGACGTCCGATAGGCCGTAGAGAGAGATTGATCTCATCACGGACATCTGAGGGACGCCGTTCATCTCAACTTCGGTGGGGACGGTGACCAGGCGTTCGATCTCTTCGGCTGCGTGACCAGGCCACTGGGTAATGACCTCCACCATCGGGGGGAGAGATCGGGGTAGGCATCCACGGGCATGCGCTCGAACGAGATCACTCCGGCGATGACAACGATCGCCACCAGCAGCAGGATCAATGCACGTTGCCGTAAAGCGAACTGAACGATGCGATGAATCATTGGAAACCGCCTCCTCAGTGTTGCAGCGAATTGGCAAACTGTAGAAACAAGCTGCCGTCGCCCACAACCCTCTCTCCAACGGAAATGCCTTTCATGATTTGCGTCTGGCCATTCTGACTTTCGCCCAAGTCCACGTCTCGCCTGCCAAACTGATTTGCGCCGGTGGCGACGTAGACAAACGGCTGGTTATTGTCGTCGCGCAGTACCGATGCGTTTGGCACGGCAATGACATTGGCGAGTACGCCGGCTGTCACGGTAACCGTGCAATACATATCTCGTTTCAGCTTCTCGCCCGGATTATCCACTAGGATGCGCGCCTGCAGCGTTCTGCGTGTTTGGATCGAGCGCAGGCGAGACATAGGAGATCTTTCCATGGAAGCTGTCGGGGATACGAGTCTGTTTCCACCACCACATCGTCTCCGCTATGAACATAAGCGAGGTCCGACTGGTATATGTTCGCAAGCACCCACACCGTGCTCAGATCTGAAATCGTGAAGGCCTGGGTTTGGCCTGCCTGCACCACCTGGCCTGGCGAGACAAGACGCTCGACTACTTCGCCGCTGATGGGAGCAAGGACGGGAATCAGCGCCGAGGAAGGCGCCTTGGCAAGGTCCTCGGGATTCTTGATGCCGAGAATCTTCATCCCCTGCTCCGCAGCGTTCAGGTCCGCCTGTGCCTGGGTCCGGTCCGACTCAGCCTGCTCAAGATCGCGTTCGGCGATGGCATGATGTTGAAACAGGTCCTGCGCGCGCGTGTAGAACTTCTCCGCCAGGCGGTAGGAATCTGCTGCCTTCAAATAGGAGTCCAGAAGCTGCGAGTAGTCCGGGCTGCTCACATCCAGCATTGCTTCGCCTGTTTTGACCTGTTGTCCCGGCACTACCAGAATCCGGCTCACCGGTCCGCCCACTTGTGTAATCACCGGCGTGGTATTGAATGCGTTGTACGCCACGGCGCCCGTGAGCCGAAGCGTGCGCTTCAACGTGGTTGGCACAATGGTGACAACCTGCACATGCTGTATCTGGTCCTGCGGAATATTGAACAGTTCCGGGGTCGCGGACTTGACGGCATTGGTGGAGAAGGATGTCATCTGGCTTGCCTGCTCATGATCGCTGGAGCGGCAGGCCGTCAGCACCAGCACCAGAGTGAGAGCCAGCGCACTCTGAATTCTGCAGGTGCGGGGAGAGATGGATGGAATGTTCATGGTAAGCTCCTGGTTCCTACAGCTTCGCGAAGTTGCTCCAGCGCCAGCAGATACGATGCCAGCGCCTGGCGGTAGCCGAGTTGAGTGGACCGATCGCTGCGTTCCGCGTCGAGAAAATCAAGCAGACTGGCGGCCCCGCGTTTATAGGCGTACTCGGTGATATCGAGAGACTGCTGTGCCGTGTCGAGGTATCCGGAACGATACAGGGAGACGATCTGATCGTTGGCGCGCAATCCCTCATATGCGTCCCTTACGTCCGTCAGCACCTGTCCGCTGGCGAACCTCTCCTGTTCCTGTGCCTGGGTGACGGCAAAGCCGGCGCGTGCAATCTCGCCTTGGTTGCGGTCGAAGATAGGCAATTCGATTTGCCCGAAGAGTGAAAGGTCATTGGAATAACCCAGGTGGGTGTAACTCGCTTGCCCCGTAATGTCCCTCTTTCCTATGGATTTTTGCAGCGCAAGCTGGCTGTTTGCGGCGTTGATTCCCAGCCGGGCCGCCATTAGATCCGGCCTGTTTGCCAGGGCCTTCGCCTGGAAGTCGTCCAGGTTGCCCTTCACTGCCTGATAGTCGAACGATCCTGTTACGTCATAGTCCGGGCCGACCGATTCGTATCCAAGCAGTTGCCGCAGATCGGACAGTCCTTGCACCCTGGAGAGTTCTGCCGCGGACACGTCGGTCTGGAACTGGAGCAGTTGCAGCTTCATCTTCAGCAGGTCGTCTTCGCCTATGTCGCCCGCTTTGTAACGCTCTTCGCTGATGGTCACAGTATCCTGAAAACTCTTGAGGTCCTGCTGTGCCAATTCCAGTGTCGATTCGGCGAGTTCAACATTGATGAACAGAGTAGCTACGTTGAAGCTGAGACTGCGCTCGTTGTCGGTCACTTGAGAGCGCGTCACGGCAGTAACATCCTTGGCTGCCTGCACGCGGTGTTGCCGCTTCTGGCCGCGCTCAAACAGATAGCTGACGCCCAGATCGAACTGTGCCGTATTGTCGAGGTAATCGGCGCTGAATTGACTTGGCTGAAAGACCGGCAAGAACTGCGAGTCACCCAGAAGCACCGGATTGGGGCGCAGATTGGCCGTCGTTTCTTCGGCCTGGTTCTGCTGAATCACGGTTCGCGCAGCCATCAAAGTGTGATTGTGCTGGAGCGCCATCTGGATCGCTTCCTCCAGCGAAATCGTCACCGCGCCCGGCTTCTGGGCAAGCGTTTGCGCTTGAGGAGAGGGCTGCGACTGGCTTGCAGCAGGTGGGGTTTGAGCGCCGGCGCCTTCAAGAAAAAGCGCCAATATCAGGAATACGGGCAAGCACACAGGGTGCAAGAGCATAGGCAATCAGCCTCCTTCACGACAGACATACACGGATGGAACGTGCCGCAGAGGCACGGAGGGTATGCAGATGCTATGCGGGAGGCGCTCGTGCAGGGAGATGTGTAAGAAAGCGCGCGATGGGCTCCATATAGGTGGCTTCAGAAACGCAGCCTGCCGGGACTGGAACCCACCATGCTTGAATGCCTGCTGTCAAAGGCGTGATGACCATATGGCAGATCGGACAAGCAGCGGCCGATGAATCGGCGTGGTGATGCCAGGCCATTCCAAACGTTATCCCCAGTATCAACAGCAGGATCACGATCGGGACGACTACACACCGGACTGGCTTCTGCTCAGACATTCATGTGGTGCCTAGAATCGAACAAAATCTTCTTCTCTACAATCCGCTGAATTGTACGCTTTCGGAGGTATTGCAGGAGACAAGTTGCATTTAAGTCTGACAATAGTGCAATTCCGTGCTTCCATAGACGTTAGCTTTAACCAATTTGGCCTCGGTGTCGAATACGGTCGGGTCCGGCTAGACAAAAAACTTCACCTATTGCGACAGAATCCCATCTACGATACCCGACTACTCGATCATTAAGCTCGTGCTGATTCCGTAAACACCGTGCGAGATCATAGCTGCGCTACACAAACAATTGAACTGGTACAACAGATCGGGCAAGGCACCCGTAAGTAATTGTAAAAAAATAAGTAATCCGAACTGCAAAACCACTATTCGCGGGTTCAATTCCCGCTCGGTGCTCCAACATTTATTGCTTCTTCAGATTGAAACACCGTTGTGGCAATCAGTGTTAAAAGCGCGATCCATACCAACCTGCGGCAACGCCCCTGGTTACGAACGCCCACAACGCACAAGGGCCCTATCAATTCCGACCTAGACCACACCTTCTCCCCGCCTCCGAATGCAGTACGATTCAAGAGGAGGCACGGCTTGCAGCGAATTGGGATTCTGCTCTCTGGGCGCGGTTCGAATTTTATCGCCATCGCCGAAGCGATCCGCGAATGCCGTCTGCCCGGTGCGGAGATCGGGGTAGTACTCTCCAATCTGCCCGATGCCGCCGGTCTGGAGGCCGCGCGCAAGCTAGGCCTTCCCGCCATCGCCATCCCATCCGCCGGTCGCAAGCGCGCCGAGCACGACGCGGAGATGATTGCCGCGCTGCATCGGCACCGCGTAGACCTGGTCTGCCTCGCGGGATACATGCGCATTATCTCGCCGGAGTTTGTGCAGGCCTTTCCCAACCGCATCCTCAACATCCACCCATCGCTTCTGCCCGCGTTTCCCGGGCTCGATGTGCAGGCCCAGGCGCTGGAGTATGGAGCCAAGTTTGCCGGATGCACCGTTCACTTTGTGGATGAGGCTGTCGACCACGGCGCCATCATTCTGCAGCGCGTGGTTCCTGTGCTGGACGAAGATACCGCGGAGAGCCTCTCAGCGCGCATTCTGGTCGAGGAACACATCGCCTATCCGGAGGCCATTGAGCGCGTCCTCAGCGGCGAGTACCATCTCGCGGGACGCCGCTATGTGCGGAGGAACCAAACGTAGCGCACAACAAGGAGTTAGGCCAGGCTTCGTCGCATGGTCGCGTCCGCAGTTATCGTTACCGAACCGGTGGGCCGGAATGGAAGAGGTTGCGGACCGGCCCCATCAACCCAAACGATTGCAACAGCCACACCACAACCAGCACAACAATGATGGCGTGAATTATCTGCTTGATGGTATTGTCCATGGGTATCAGGTTGATCAGGTACAGCACCAGACCGATGACAACCAGCGTAACGATGATGCTGATGATTCCAGGCATAAGCATTCCGGTTCTCCTGTTTGCTTGGATGCAGGGAATGCTATAACTCGCAAGCGGGCGGACAGAAATCTTCAAAAAAATATTTGCCGTCAAACTTCCATGATCACCGGTAGGATCAGCGGCCTACGGCTCATGTTCTTCTGGATGTATCGCTTCAGGTCTGCGCGCACCTTCTCCTTGATGACGCCGTAGTCGGCCTTCTCCTCGTCGCTGGAGGCTTCCAGGGTGCGCTGCACCACTTGGCGGGCCTCGGCGATCATGGCCGGGTCCTCCACGGTGAATCCGCGCATTACGATCTCCGGTGCTACCTCCACCTTGCCGGTGCGTTTGTTGATGGTCAGGATGGGCAGCACGATACCGCCCTCGCCAATATGCTGTCGGTCGCGTAGGATGATGTCTTCCACCACGTCGATCGATCCGCCGGCATCGATGCAGACGCGTCCCACCGTGACCTTGCCGTTCTTCTGCGCCGAGTTCTTGTCCAGCTCAAGAACCTCGCCATCCTCCAGCAGGATCACCTTCTCCACCACATCCATCGCCCCGGCCAGCTCCGCGTGGCGCTTCAGGTGGCGATAGTCGCCGTGGATGGGCACAAAGAACCTGGGCCGCATCAGATTGATCATCAACCGCATCTCTTCTTGCGATCCGTGTCCGCTCACATGGATCAGACCCTGCGTGCCGTCGTCGTGGATCACCTTGGCGTCGCGCCGCTCCAGGTGGTCGATCATGCGGTAGATCGATTTCTCGTTGCCCGGGATGATGCGCGAACTGAGCACCACCGTGTCGCCCGCATCGATGTGTGCATACTTGTGGTTGTTCACCGCCGCCCTCGACAGCGCCGACATCGGCTCGCCCTGTGTGCCGGAGATCATCACCAAGACCTTGTTGTCAGGCATATCGCGCAACTGGCCGGGGTTAATCACCAGCCCCGGCGGCAGGTCCAGATAGCCCAGGTCTTGCGCTATCTCGGTCGAGTTGTCCAGCGACCGGCCAATCACAGCCACCTTGCGTCCATGCGCATCGGCCAGCTCCATCGCAATCCGTATGCGATGGATCGACGAAGAGAAGCAACTGAAGAAGAGCTTTTTCTTGGTTTGGGCAAATATCTCGTCCAGCCGCGGTCGCACCGCACGCTCGCTCGGCGTATAGCCTGGCCGGTCTACGTTGGTGGAGTCCTGCAGCAGGCACAGCACGCCCTGCTTGCCCAACTCGGCAAACGAATGCAGGTCGAATGGGTTGCCATCCGGCGACGACAGGTCGATCTTGAAGTCGCCGCTGTGTACCACCACCCCTACCGGCGTTTGGATGGCCAGCGCCACGCAGTCCACTAGGCTGTGGGTCACGCGGATCGGCATGATGGAGAACGGCCCCAGCGTAAAGCGGCGTCCAGGTAATATCTCGATCAGCTCGGCGTCGTCTAGCAGATGGTGCTCGTCCAGCTTGCCCTCCACCAGGGCAAGGGTGAACTCGGTGCCGTACACCGGCACATTCAGCTCGGAGAGTATCCATGGCAGTCCGCCGATGTGGTCTTCGTGCCCGTGGGTCAGCACAATGGCGCGCACCTTGTCGCGGTTTTCGGTCAGGTAGCTGATGTCGGGCACAACGATGTCGACGCCCAGCAGCTCTTCTTCGGGAAACATAAGGCCGGCATCGATGACGATGATCTCGTCCTGCCAGCGCAGGGCGGTGCAGTTCATGCCGAACTCGCCCAGGCCGCCCAG